>JANXLP010000716.1 GCA_025355125.1 Opitutaceae bacterium
AGCGTGGCGTAGCCTGCGGGGAAGGCGGAGATGAAGTCGTCGGCGTTGGCGAGGCGGGCGGCTTCGCGGATGGCGGCGGCGTCCGCGCCTGGGCGACCATAGACGATGTTCTCCGCAATGGTGCCGCCGAAGAGGAGCACGTCCTGCGGCACGATGGCCATCTGGCTGCGTAGCCAGTGGAGCGGGTAGTCGCGGGCGTCGCGGCCGTCGATCAGGAGTCGGCCATTTTCCGGTGCATAGAAACGCAGCAGCAAAGCGGTCAGCGTGGATTTGCCCGCGCCGCTGGGCCCGACGAGGGCGATGCGTTCGCCGGCGCGAGCGGCTAGGGTGATGGCATGAAGCACCGCGACATCGGGACGCGAGGGGTAGCGGAAGCTCACGGCTTCGAAGGCGACCTCGCCGCGCAGGCGCGCGGGGATTGGCGGCGTGGGCGTGGCGGGAGTAGGGTTGGCGGTAATGCTGGCGGGTTTATCGTCGTCGGTCTCAGTGGATTCACGGAGGAGTTCGCGCACGCGCTGGGTCGCGCCGACGGTTTTTTGGATCTGGGAAAAAAGTTCGGCGGCCTGGCTCATCGCGCCGGCGACGAAAGTGGTATAGAGCACGAAACGCGTAAGCTGGCCCGGGCTGATGCCTCCGCTTTGGAGCAGGCCGGCGCCGAACCACAGCACGATCACGATGCCGCCGAAGAGCGCCACGATGAAGAACGCCACAAAGACCGCGCGCCAGCGGGCGGCGCTGAGAGCGGCGGTGAGCACGCGGGCGTTGGCGCGTTCGTAGCGGCCGAGCTCGAAGGCTTCGTTGGCGAAGGCTTTCACGCTGGCGATGGCTTGGAGGGTTTCCTCGACGATGGTATTGGTCGCGGCGAGCTGATCCTGCGTCTCGCGCGCGAAAACCCGCAGGCGTCGGCCGAAGAATACCGCCGCCGCGATGAGGAACGGCAGGGTGCCGAGCATGACCGCCGTGAGCCGGCCCGAGGTGAGCGCGATCATGGTGACGCCGCCGAGGAGGAAGACGGTTTGCCGGCAGATCTGGGGCAAAGCGTCGATCAGCGAGCCTTCGATTTGGGCGACATCGGTGGTGATGCGGCTGGTGAGTTCGCCGACGCGGCGCCGGGCGAAAAATGCCATAGGTAGCGCGATGAGTCGGCCGTAGCAATCGCGGCGCAGATCGGCGAGGGCGCTCTGGCCGACGCGGTTGAAGGCGAGAGCGCTGTTAAAGGAGGCGAGCGCCTGCAGCGTAACGGAGACCGCGAGGAGGAGCGCGACCTGATTGAGGCTCACCGCGCCGAGCAGGGGCAGGGTGGTTGCGCCGGGGTGCAGGGCCGAGTCGATGAGCGAACCCGCTAGGAGCGGGAACGCGAGCCCGAGCGTGGCGCTCATGAAGAGCGTGCAGAGACCGGAGAAGAATCGTGCTCGATAAGGGCGGACGTAGCGGGCGAGGGCGAAGGTCTGGCGCAGGCTCTCGCGGGTGAGCGGGGCTTTGGGCAGGCGTTCTTGGGCGATGTCTTCTTTCGACGGGTTGCGGCGGGCCATGGGTGAAGAGCTTTGGGGCGGTGCGGGGAAAACACAAACGCCACGGCCCTGAGCAGCGATTCTGATTGCCCGTCCCGCGCATTCCCGCCGGCCTTGAGTGATGGGAGCCAAATATCTACCAACCGCCCGCGACCTCAAAGCCAGCAAACGTTTTCAGTTGAAGCAAAGCGCTCTGCCCAAGCTCAAGAAGGGCGAGGGTAAGAAAATTAAGCAGAAGTAGGCTGTGCGTGTCTCTTGCAGGTTGGGGTTTGGCTCCGCAGGCCGTATGCGCGCAGCGATATCGCGATGAACCTTTCGTTCACGCTGCGTCCGCTGGTTCCCTCCGATCATGAGGCGGCGGCGCGTCTGCTGCACCGCTCGCTGGTGACTTGGTATCAGAGCCGGCTGGGGCAGGGGGCGCGGTTTGGCGACAGCCACGAACCGTTCCGGTTGTTTCCCGAGGTTTATGCGTCGCTTGATCCGGGGCAGGCGGTCGCGGCAGTGGATGCGGACTCGGGAGATTTGCTGGGGGTTTGCTTTGTGCATCCGCGAGAAACGCACGTCGCAGTCGGCATCGTCGCGACCTCGCCCGAGGCCCAGGGGCGTGGCGTTGCACGAGCGATGGTTTCGCCGGTGCTGGACGACGCGCGGCGGCGCGGTCTGCCCGTGCGGCTCGTTTCCAGCCTGCTCAACCTCGATTCGTTTTCGTTGTATTCGCGCCTCGGGTTCGTGCCGCACACGTTTTACCAAGACCTCGCTATCAGCGTTCCCGTTGCAGGTTTGGCGGCAGCACCGCCGCAAGGTGCGGAACGCGTGCACAGTGTGACCGATGTGGCTGAGGCGGCACGGCTGGCTGATTTTGAACAGGCTTGGCAGGGCATTCGGCGTGAGCGCGATTATGCATTCTTCCTGCGCAATCAGGTGGGTGCGTGGGATGTCTGGGCGTTGGAAGATGCGGCCGGTGCGCTCGAGGGATTTCTCGTCGCGAGCCAGCACCCGTCGTGCGTGATGCTCGGGCCCGGCGTGGCGCGCGATGAGGCGACGGCGGCGGCGTTGCTCTGGCGGGCGCTCGATGCGATGCGCGGTCTGAGCCCTGTGTTTCTCGTTCCCTGCGCGGCGGCGGGACTCGTCCAGCAGTGCTACGCGTGGGGCGCGCGGAACGTCGAGCTGCACGCGGCGCAGGCCTCGGGGCCGATTTCTCCCTCGAGGGGTATCGCGTTCCCGACGTTTCTGCCCGAGACGGGCTGACCTCGGCTCCTTTCGTTTCTGACAAAGGTCGGAGTTGCCAGCGGGGAAATCGGCGTGTTGAAAATCCCACGTTCCTCCATCCGGTTTGTTCACCCCCCAAAAAAAGATTCCCCCTATGGCAACGATTCAAGGAGCAGGCACGAAACAAAACACCTACGACGCCATTGTGATCGGCTCGGGTATCAGCGGCGGTTGGGCCGCGAAGGAGCTATCCGAGAAAGGGCTCAAGACGCTCGTGCTTGAGCGCGGGCGCGATGTGAAGCACGGCGACTATCCCACCGCTTTTACCGAGAACTGGGAATTCGAGGGCCGCACCAAGATCACCCCTGGCGAACTTGCCAAGCAGGAGAAGCAGGGTCGCACGGGCTACACTACCTCGCCGGCCTCTGCGCACTGGTTCGTCAACGATCTCGAGAATCCCTATTCCGAAGACCAGCGCTTCGATTGGATGCGCGGTTACCATGTCGGCGGCCGCTCGCTGTTGTGGGGGCGTCAGTCTTATCGGCTGAGCGACCTCGACTTCGAGGCCAACGCCAAGGAAGGCGTCGCGATCGACTGGCCCATCCGCTACGCCGATATCGCTCCGTGGTATGACTACGCCGAGCGTTTCGCCGGTATCAGTGGCAGCCTCGAAGGTTTACCCCATCTGCCCGACGGCCAATTTCTCCCGCCGATGGAGATGAATTGCCTGGAGAAGGATGTGAAGGGCCGCATCGCCCGTTCGTTTGGAGGCCGGCCGATGATCATCGGCCGCACCGCCAATCTCACTCAGGCCCACAACGGTCGCGCCACCTGCCAATACCGCAATCGCTGTATACGCGGTTGCCCTTACGGCGCCTATTTCAGCAGCAACGCCGCCACGCTCCCCGCCGCCTATGCCTCGGGCAACCTCACGCTCCGGCCGTTCTCGATCGTGAGCTCGATCATCTACGACCAGGACAAGGGCCGCGCCACCGGCGTCCGCATCATCGACGCGCAAACCAACGAGGTGATCGAGTATCACGCCAAAATCATCTTCTCCTGCGCCTCCGCCGTCGCCTCGACCTCCATTTTACTCAACTCGACTTCCGACCGTTTTCCCAACGGCCTCGGCAACGACAGCGGCGAACTCGGTCACAATCTGATGGACCACCATTTCAAGGTCGGCGCCGCCGGTGTCTCCGAAAATTTCAAAGACTCCTATTTCCGCGGTCAGCGCGCCAACGGCATCTACATCCCGCGCTTCCGCAATTTGAACAAGGAGACGGCCCGCAAGGACTACCTGCGCGGCTTCGGCTATCAGGGCAGCGCGAGCCGCACCGACTGGGCTCGCGGGATCAAAGAGCTGAGCATGTTCGGCGCGAAGTTTAAGGCCGACATGATCGCGCCCGGCCCGTGGCGCTTCGGCATCGGCGCCTGGGGCGAGTGCCTGCCGTATCACGCGAACCGTCTTTATCTGAATTCTTCCCTCCGCGACAAGTGGGGCCAGCCCACCGTGACCTTCGACTGCGGCTGGAAGGAAAACGAATACGCGATGCGCAAGGACATGAAGGCCTCCGCTGTCGAGATGCTCGAGTCTGCGGGCCTGAAGGACGTCACGCCCTTCGACGACGTGGTGAACAGCGCGCCCGGCAACTGCATCCACGAGATGGGCACCGCCCGCATGGGCCGCGATCCGAAGACTTCGGTGCTCAACCAGTGGAACCAGGTCCACACCGCGCCCAACGTCTTCGTGACCGACGGCGCCTGCATGACCTCGGGCGCGTGCGTGAATCCCTCGCTCACCTACATGGCGCTCACCGCCCGCGCCTGCGATCACGCGGTCTCCGAGCTCAAGAAGAACAACCTCTAACCCGCGGCCCTCCGACCATGATTTCACCAGCGCAATCCCCCTCAGAGCCCGTCGCCTCCCGCCCCGTCGATAGCCAAACGATGACCCGTCGTGATGCCATCAAGCGCGCCGCGCTCTTTCTCGGCGTGGCGATCTCGCCCTCCCTCCTCACGGGCGCGCTGCACGCCGCCACCACGCCGGTCGCGCCGGGGACGGTGCCCCCGGCATTTCTTTCGGCGAAGCAGTTGGAAACCGTCGCCGCCCTCGCGGAGCGAATCCTCCCGCGCACCGACACTCCG
>JANXLP010000721.1 GCA_025355125.1 Opitutaceae bacterium
GCTCCACGCGCGCGAGCCGCAGCAGCGGATTGACCGCGGCTGCGATGGCCTTAGGGCCACCAGTGGAGTTTTCAAGGCTCCATTCCATGTTCGATTGGCCGCCACACAGCCACACTTCCCCGACGAGCACGTCGGAAATCAACAGTGTCTTTTTTCCGCGTAGCGCGAGAGTCCTCGGCTCCGCGCTTGCCGACATTGGATCGAGCGTCACAAGCCACTTGCCGTCGGCCGCAGCCACGGCATTTCTTATTTGGCCCGCGAATTCCACCGTCACGTTTTCGCCGTCATCGGCGCGACCCCACACCGGCACGGGCGCGTCGCGCTGCATGACCATATGGTTAGAAAAAATGGCACAAACGTGAACTTCGGCGCGGACCGCGCTTGCGGTGCTCAGAAGCAAGATGACTGTAAAGTATCGAAAGGTCATTTGGTGAAGGCGTTCATGATTTCCCGACCACGGGCTCTGCGCTGAGCAGGGCTCACGCAAACCAAGATAGGAAGCGCGATGCATCGGCATGCTCAGACGGCGTCTCCCAGCGTGAGTAAGCCGGCTCCCGCCGCGAGCGTGATGTTGGTTGGCGTCAACCGGCAAGGCCTGCGGATTTCTTTCCAATCTGTCCGTGGGCCTCAGTGAACGGTTGCCTTCCCACTCCTCTTGAATGACAGGGATTAGCGCATGGCCACGGCCAAAGGAAGGTCGTCCATGCCTCGGTGCGGGCCGGGATCGATTGCACCGGCAAGCGCGAACCAAGTGTGGGTAGGTTCCAATTCTGTCCCATCAATGTGGTCTGCAAGCTTCGTGAGCGATTTGTTGTGAAAGACGCTACATGATTCCGAAGGCGCTCATGATTTGACGGATATATACACGGGCTCCAGGGGCTCACTAGCGAAAGCGCGTTTTTCGTCATGGGCGAACGCCCCCTGAGTTTTATGTCGGGGATCGCAACCGGTGGATCGCAGCACCTCTTTGCTTTGTGATCAGAATATAGGCTTTAGTTATAGGCGTCTTGTGACACGTCCAATCTTGCAGCGACAATGACTTTGCGAGTGCTCATTTCCAAGTGACGGTCACGGGACCTGTCCTAGGAACCACATCAACCAAGATACGGTCGCCCTCGATAACTGAATAAAGCGGGGTGGCAGAGCCCTCGCGTTCCACTGAGGCGGAGCTGGCCTTGGCATGATCAATAACAACGGTGAGCGGAACGGAAAACGAGCTGGTATCCAACGTGGTGGTCAAAGTGAAAACCGCATAATTCTTATCGCGCTTGGCGGTAAGTGAGGCCGCATCTCTTTCCTTAACGTAGCGCCCAACGTTGCCGAATGTGTCTACCCAGATGCGAGTTTTCAGGGTTTGGAGATATTGAAGATTTCCTTCAAGCACTTCGGGCCTTATCGCGAACGGGGCTTTCACATTGTCTTCTACAATGCCGTGCAACATCGGAACCATCCACGCTTTGTCGGCAAGTGCCTTGTCAACAAGGCTGTTGGCCTTTTCGACGGTGAAATCGACGCCATTGTTTTTTCCATACAGAGTTTCGAATTCCCTAGCAGCCTGTCGGACTTAGGCCGTTCAAGGCGTTTGTAGCTCGATATTTGATCTTTTTGAAAAATATTTTCGCGAATATCGCACGGTGGATGCCTTAAATTTCTAAGTCCGACAGCCTGCTAGCCACAGCGTGATGAGCGTAGACAAATTTCCGCACTCGGTCATCGCGATGGTTGCCGGGATAGACAAAGCTGACCGGGGCGATCCCTATTTTATCCGCGATGATCTGCCGGGCGTCGTCGATATCTTTCCTGGCCTGCTCGTCGGAGTCTTTGGAGATAACGTGGTTGAGACTATGGTTTCCTATCTCATGCCCGGATCGGGAGATTTCCAGCCAACGAGACCACGGTATAGAAAAAACCCGCGATTTGCCGGCCACATCAGGAATACCGCCAACGATCAGGAAGAAAGAGGCGTGAAAGCCGTAACGGTCAAACAACGGCACGCCGACGGTCGCTGCATCTTCTCTACCGTCATCCACCGTAAACGAAATAGCCGCTTCACCGTCCGCTTTGAACTTAGCCACATGAATACCGCAGTCGGTAGTTGATTTTGTGGAAGGCTCAGCCGCAGGTAAAAGTTCATTGTTAGCGAAAACGGAGGAGGCCATCACTAAGCCCGATAAGGCCACGCAACGAAGGAATCGGGGCAGCATTTTCAGGTTGGTTTTTTGCGCCACGGAAAATGTGCTTGTTTAGCTAAACCAAAGGTGGGGAGACAGGTTTCCCATCACGGACTCGGAGCGGCCTCCGCAAGGGGCTCGAACAACACTATGTCGTCCAACGACCAGGTGTTGTTGACGGCGGGATCGGTCTGCGTGATGCGCACAAACTTGGCGCTGACTGGTGCGAACGAGATTTCGAGGATGGGCGAGGTGCCTTTCGCCTGGGCAATTGGAGAGCCCCATTCAATACCGTCCGCAGATAGCTCGATTTTAATTGCGCGGGCATAGTTGCGCGGCGACTTCGAGCTGCTGAGACGAAGTTCGGACAACGTCACTGCCGCGGGAAGCTCGATTTGCAACCACGCTCCAGCGGTCTGACTTGGTCCTACGGTGAGCGCGAGCTTAGCAGGCCCAACCGCGTAATTTCCGGTAGCGTCGGGGCTGCCACTGCGGTTTGACGTAATTTTCCAATCGGCGCGATTGTTCAATGGCTGTGGAATGCGACGGTGGAACTCCTCGATTGTCCACGGTTCGGTGCGTCCTGCGCTGGCGGTGCGAACTCGCGCCACGTCGGCCACGTCAACTACAGAGGCGGCGTTGCCAAAGCCCGTGCGGACATAAGAAACCACCGCGGCGATCCACGCATCGTCGTTGGCACCCATCGGGGTCATTTGCGCATCGTAGGTGTGGCCCGA
>JANXLP010000727.1 GCA_025355125.1 Opitutaceae bacterium
GGTCCACGCCGTCGCCCCAAACCTTCCCGTCATCTTACTCACGGGCGTCCTCTTCGATCCGGAGATCATCCGCGGCCCCGTGGGCGACAAGATCTCCGTCTATGTTGAAAAAACCGAGCCACTTGAGCGCGTTCTTCGGGAAGTGAAGCGGCTCCTCGCCACCTAGCTTGGCGGCGCGGCGCCTTCAGTCAAAGTTCAGGTTCTTCTCGCTGGTAAAGCTACGCTCCGCGCCGGTCACCGGATCGCGAAATGTAATCGCCTTCGCGAGCAGTTGCAGCGGCTTCGCGTAGTCGTCGCTGTTTTCGGGCAGATGCGTGGGATAAATCTGATCGTGGCGAATCGGCATCCCCAGCGCCGCACAGTGCGCCCGCAGTTGATGTTTCCGTCCCGTCACCGGCGACAGCCCATAACGCCCCCATTCGCCCCGGGTTTCGATCAGCTCGATCCGCGTCTCGGAGTTGGGCTCACCGTCCTCCACGCGCACCTGCATGAAGCGCTCCGGGTTCTCTCCGAGCCGGCAGCGATAAGTAAACGGTAACTTCAACTCGGGCCGCCACGGCGCGATGGCCTCGTAATATTTCCGAACCGCGCTCTGCAGAAAAAGATCCTGATAAGCCTTCCGCGTGTCCGGCCGCACCGTGAAGACGACCACGCCCGCCGTCTCCCGGTCGATGCGGTGCATCGGCGCCAGCGTGTCGAGCCCGAGCCGACGCTTCAGCCGCACGAGCAGTGTCTCCTGCACGTAGCGCCCGGAGGGAATCACCGGCAGAAAGTGGGGCTTGTCCGCGACCACCAGATACTCGTCCTGAAACAGCACCGTCTCCGCGAAGGGAATCCGCACCTCCGCCTCCAGCGCCCGGTAATAATAAATACGCGCCTGCGGTTCGTAGCGCCGCCGCTCATCCACCGCCACGCCCTGCGCGTCGATGACGTCACCCGCCCGCAACCGCGCCGCCCACACCGCGGCCGGGATCGCCGGAAACCGTTCCACCAAAAAATCCGCGATAGTCGGCCACGACCCTTCTGGTAAAACCACGCTGCTCGGCCCCACGCCGTGCCGGGCTGGCGGAGGCGAATCTTTTGCAGGGGTGTGTTTGGTTTTTATCATCTCCGTTCGTTCAGGTTTCGGCCGTTTCAATTATATTTTGAGGAAGCCCGTGCCGAGCTCATTAATACCAACGTCAGTTGAGTTTTTGACTTATCGTAGCTGCGAGCGTGAGCGAGTGGTGGTTCGCTATCGTCCAGATATCACCAGACGTTGGTATAAGATAGGAACACCCGACCTGGTTCACGAATTCCGGCAAACGGAGTTGGCCGGACGTTACCTGCAGGGGCGGGTGATAGCGGAATGCCGACCGCGCCGGTGTGGCCGCAGCCCACACCTCGAGCGTGGAGCCGCGACTGGGGACGGAAGTCGGGACTTCGCGTTCGGTTTTCAGGGACTACGCGGGGTGAGGCTAAAACCACCGAGCCGCAGCGGCATCGTGTCGGGGACGGTGGCCGGAAAATGCGAACGCTCGGCCGCTACACGTTCCGCTTGCGCGGGGTGAATTCCCTGAGTGAAGTAAGCAATTTCGCATGTGCCGACCATCCACTTTCCTGTTGTTGCTGATCCTGGTTGGATTGCGGTGCGGGGGGGCCGAGCCCCCATCAACCACCCCGCTTAAGGGCTCCTCTGAACTGGGGCTGCCCGTGGTGCAGAACTTCGTCGCGCGGGACATGCCGGCGGTGGCGGCTTTCTTTACAGGTGCGACGGACGAGGCCGGCCTGCTCTACTTCTGCAACGGTGGCGCGATCGTGCGCTACAATGGCTCCGAGTGGGAACGCTTCCGGCCGACGGAAGATGGCCTCAATTTGCGCGGCCTCGCGTTCGGGCCGGATCACCGGCTCTACCTCGGCGGCGCCAACGTCTTCGGCCGGCTCACGCTTCCGGAACGGAAATTCGAATCGCTGCTCGACCGCCTGCCGGAGGCGGAGCGCGCGCCGGGACTCATCACGCAGATCGTCAGTCACGCGGGAGCGGTGCACTTCGTGGGCGCCAAGCAGGTCTTCGTGTGGCGCGACGAGCAGTTTACCTTGATTCCTTGCGCAGGCGGGCGGCTGCATGTCGTCGGCGCTGCCCTTTACCTCACGGCGCTCAAGACGCCGCTCCGCCGCATTGACCGCGGCACCGTGGCCACGGTCTCGGACGATCCGGTGTTTCGCGAAAAGGACATCCGGCTCATCGGCGACGGCGGCGACGGCTCGCTGATCGTGGGTCCGCAGCAGGGCGGTTTTTATCGGCTCCCCTCCGATCACTCCGCGCCGCTCGCGCCGTTTCCGACGACCGCAGACGAGGTCCTGCGCAAGAAACAGATCTACGCCGCGCGCCAGCTCAGCGACGGCTCGATCGCGCTGGCGTTCACGATCGCGTCGGGCGGAACGGCGATTTTTCTGCGGCGCGACGGCCAGTGCCTGCTACAGCTGGATGAAGCGACCGGGCTGCAGAATTCCAACGTGCAAGGCTTCCTCCCGGATCGCGACGGCGGCCTGTGGCTGTCTCTCGTTGACGGCCTGGCCCGCGTGCAATGGCCCACCGCGTTCACCTATTTCCAACGGGCGAACGGCTTCGAGCCAGGGGCCGTCCGCTCGATGCTCTGGCATGAAGGCACGCTCTACCTGTCGAACACGCGCGGCCTCTACCGGCTCAACGCGGGACAGCCGCCGGGTCGCCCGGCGCGGTTCGAGCGGGTGTTCACCGGCGAGCCGCGTGACCTGAAAAGCTGGCGTGGCGGCATGTTGTTTGCCGCGTGGGAGGATGTCCGCTGGCTGCGGCCCGCCGGCGATTTTGAGGTGATTTATAAGCCGGAAGGTGCGGTGCGTGCGGCGGCGGCGGAGCCATCCCAGCTGGACCCGAATCGACTTTGGATTGCGACGACCGAGGGCGTGCGTTCGCTGCATTTTAGCGAGAACGCCTGGAGGGACGAGGGATTGGTGAATGAGCTCAAGGGCCTCTTCACCGGCGTCATGGAGGAAACGGATGGCACGTTGTGGTGCACAGGGCCGGGGCTGGGCTTTGTGCGCGTGCGTTTCGGAGCGGTGCGGCCCGGCCCGACGCGGCCGCCGGTGCGCGACGTGCGGCGATTCGCCGATGGTTCCGGCCTGCCCGCGCCCGTCACACTCGGCCGCGTCTCGCGGTGGAATGGGGACCTGCTCTTCACGAGCAGCGGCGGCCAGGCGCTCCTGCGGTTCAATCGTGACCGCGAAGAATTCGAGCCCGCGCCGGACTTCAAGACGCTCGCCGAACCGACCATGACGACCGTCGGCGTGCAACACCCGGATCGCGTGTGGCTGGCGGTGGACCGGCTCTCCCCGAAGGAATGGCGCATCGTTCGCTCCGATCGCGGCGGCGCGTTGCAGGCCTTGCCGCAAACCACAAACCAGCCGCTCGCGGCCGCCTACGGTTTCGTGGAGCAGGCGACCCCCGAGGGCGACGTGCTGTGGGTCGGCGGTATCGACGCCATCATGCGCGTGGATTTGGGACGGGCATTTACCGCGCCGTCGCCACTCGTGGTGCATGTGCGCGGGGCTGGTTTTTCCGCCGGTGCGCGGCGAACGCCCGCGCAGCGCGACGTGGAGTTCGAGTATTTTGCGCCGCGATATCAGACGGGCGCCGCCGTGGAATACCAAACGCAGCTCGTCGGCTACGAGTCGGCGTGGTCGGCTTGGAGCACAGCCCGCAAACGCGCGTTCACCAACCTGCCCGCGGGCCGCTACACGTATAGGGTTCGGGCACGGGATACCGACCGGGTCGAAAGCGCCCCGGAGGAGCTAGCGTTCGCCGTGCTGCCGTCGTGGTGGCGCACCTGGTGGTTCATGGGGCTCGCGGGCGCGGCGGGCGTTGGCAGCGTCGCCAGCGTCACGCGCTGGTTCGCGACCCGCGCGCTCCAGCGCCGGGTGGCGTTGCTCGAAGCGCAGTCCGCCGTGGCGCGCGAGCGGCTGCGGCTCGCGCGCGATCTTCACGACGAAATCGGCTCGGGGCTGGGACGCGTGATTCTTTTTGCGGGCGAAGCGCGACGGAACAAAACCGATCCGGCGCAACTCGACGCCTCGCTTGATCGCGTGCGCGATTCCGCCCAAACCCTCGTGCAGCATGCGCGCCAGATCGTGTGGGCGGTGAGCCCGCAGCACGACACGCTGCAGAGCGTGATCGAGCGGTTTGGCGACTACGTGGACGAAACCCTGCGCGCAGCCGGCATCGCGTGCCGGCTCGAATTGCCGGCGCCGGAAAAAGTGACGCCGTTGACCCTCGGCTCCGAGGCGCGCCACAGCCTTTTCCTGGCGGTGAAAGAAGCGGTGCACAACTGCGTGAAATATTCCGAGGCGAAAACCGCGGAGTTCCGCCTCGAAATCGCCGGCAACGACTTCGTGATCACGTTGCGCGATCATGGCCGCGGGTTTGCGGCCGGGGAACGGCGCGGGTCGGGGCACGGCACGAAGAACCTGGTCACCCGCGCCGAAGCGCTCGGCGGGAGCGGTGAAATTATTGGCGTGCCGGGGCAAGGGACGACGGTGCGGCTGCGCGTGCCGTTGGCGGGGTCACGGTCTTCGCCCACCGCGAAAGCAGCGTCGGTTGGCGGCGATCAAGTGAAGGCCGCCGATGCCGAATAAAGATCGCGCCATGACGACGGTCGCCCTGATCGAGGACGAGGTCCACTACCGCGCGGGCGTCGAACGCCTGCTCAACGAAAGCGGCCGCTTCACGGTGGTGCACGCCTTCGAGAATGCCGAGGACGCGTTGCGCGTGCTGCCGAGGCAACCGACCGACGTGGCTCTGGTGGACATCAACCTGCCCGGACAACCCGGTCCGAGCGCGGTGTTGAAGCTGCGCGAGAAATGCCCGGCGCTGCGCTGCGTGATGTTCACGGTTTTTGAGGACGCGGAGAATCTCTTCGCATCGCTTCAGGCGGGCGCCGCGGGGTATCTGCTCAAGACCTCCACGCCGGAGGAAATTCTGGGGGGCCTCGATGAACTCGTGGCGGGCGGCGCGCCGATGTCGCGCCCGATCGCGCGGCGCGTGCTCGCTTCTTTTGTGCGCCCCGCCGCCGCAGATTCGGGTGAAAATGTCACGCAGCGCGAACGCGAAATCTTGGATCAGCTCGTGCGCGGCCTGGCCTACAAGGAAATCGCCGCCGAGCTAGCAGCCTGTCGGACTTAGGCCGTTCAAGGCGTTTGTAGCTCGATATTTGATCTTTTTGAAAAATATTTTCGCGAATATCGCACGGTGGATGCCTTAAATTTCTAAGTCCGACAGCCTGCTAGGCATCAGCACGGCGACGGTTAAAAATCATCTCTATCGGATTTACGAAAAGCTGGCCGTCCGTTCCCGCACGGAGGCCGTGGTCAAGTGGATGGGGCGCTAATGGCAGGCTTTGCCGACGCCGCGACATCCCATCTACCGAAGCCCGGCGGGGAAACATGAGCCGGATGGCTCCGGCGACGATGCATCGATTCTTGGCACAAGTGGTCCTGGAATTTCTCCTCATTGATTCGGATCCCATGGCGCGCGCCCGGCCACGATGGATCGCGCCCGCGCCATCGACGCGGGATAGTTCGCCTTCAAACCTTATTCCAGCCGGCAACCGCCGCGAATCCCGCCCAGCTCAAACGAGGACACGCTCCGCTGAACTTTACGGCGTGGAAGCCCGAAGCTGAGCGCCAACCGGTTTTCCGCGTTCGTCCGCACCGCAAATGGAGCCGAATGGCCTATTTAGTCTTAAGGTCCCTTCTGGCAGACTTGACTCAGGTTATTCCCTGTAGTCTCTGGGGGTTTTTCCCGATCCATCACCCTTTTTTTACACCACCATCAACTATGTTACAGCACCTGCTCCCCAACCGGCTCCGCTCTCGCGTCGCCTCGTTAATCACCCTTGCGGTTCTCGCGCTGGCGTTGGCCCCGCGTGCGGCGCAGGCCGCGACACAGTCGCTCACGATCTATGGCACCGATGCGCCGTCGGGCACCATCGACCCGAACACGGATTGCTCGCGGGACAACCAAGTGACGTGGCTGCCCGCCTACGCCCTCGATCGCAATCACCCCTGGGGCAATATGGCCGGCACCACGCGCTGGATCAGCCGCGTGGTGGATGGCCAGTCAGTGGGCACCACGACGCAATCCAATCCCGAAAACCTGGATTTCCGTATCCGATTCTATGCCCCGGCTGACCTCACCAGTCCGTCGATGACCTTCGTTATTAACCCGGACAATTTCGCCGATATTTATCTCAACGGCAACAAACTGAACCCGACGCTGATCACGGGTCCCACCAATGCGAGCTTCACGGTCAACGCGGGCATTCAACCCGGCCTCAACACGATCATCGTGCGTCTGATCGACTGGGGCGGCTGGCTCGGTATCAATTACAAGATCGATCTTTCGGGCAACGGCAGCACGCCCTTTCAGCGTCTCATCGCGCCGCCGGTCGTTTCCAGTGTCAGCTCGACCCTGGCGAATGGCTACTACAAGGCCGGTGCCGTCGTTCCGATTCAGGTTAACTTCAACCGCGCCGTCACCGTGACTGGCACGCCCACGCTGACCCTCGAGACGGGCGCCACCGACCGCCAGGCCATTTATGCCAGCGGCAGCGGCACGAGCGCGCTGATTTTCAACTACACGGCGCAGGCGGGGGATTCCTCACTGGATCTCGATTACCTCAGCACAAACGCAATCGCCGGCACGATCCAAGCCGCTGC
Source organism: Opitutaceae bacterium (assembly GCA_025355125.1). Taxonomy (GTDB): domain Bacteria; phylum Verrucomicrobiota; class Verrucomicrobiia; order Opitutales; family Opitutaceae; genus Tous-C4FEB. Next base: position 6,733 of record JANXLP010000727.1, read on the forward strand.
GGCGGACTTACAGGACGCAAACCTCACTTTACCGGCTCCCGGCACCGCCAACTCGCTCGGCGCCAACAAGGCGATCACGATCGACACGACTGCGCCGACGCTCACGGTTCCGGCTAATTTCACCGTCGAATCGACGGGCGCCTCAGGCACGACCGTGACCTACACCACCTCGGCGAGCGATAACGTCGGCGTGCCCACCGTCACTTTCAGTAAAACCTCCGGCTCCGTGTTCCCGGTCGGTCCGACGACCGTGACGGTCACCGCGACCGATGCCGCGGGCAATGCGACCGTGAAGACGTTCGTCGTGACGGTCCGCTTCCTCACGCTCACGGAAGACAAGACCGCCGTCACGATCGCGCAGGGCGGCACCGCCACCAACGCCGGCACGTTTGGCGGAGCGAGCGGCGAAGCGGTTACGCTCACGGCCACGGTTGGCACGCTCACGCAGACGGACGCGAGCCAGTGGACCTACCAAAACAAGATCGATTTCACGGGGAACCCGATCGAGCTCAGCCTCGACAGCCAGGAGAACCTCTACGTCGTCGATGAAGCGAAGCTCTACAAATTCGATTCGACGGGCGCGCTCATCAAGAGCGTCGCGGTCGCCGGCTCGCCCAAGGGCGTCGCCGTCGATACCGCGCGCAACATCGTTTACACGATCGCCAACGGCTCCTCGCTCGTCCGCTACGATCTGGATCTAAACGTGCTCTCCAGCTTCGGTTCGTTTGGTAATGGAGACGGCCAGCTCAATAACGCCTACTGCGTCGCCGTCGACGGCAGCGGCAACGTTTACGTCACCGACACGGGCAACGGCCGCATCATGGTTTACGACGCGAACGGCCAATACCTCCGCAAGTGGGGCTCCGGCGGCGCGGGCAACGGTCAGTTCAGTTTCAACCAAGGCATCCGGATCGCTGCGAACGGGAACGTCTATGTCGCGGACCGCAACAATCACCGCGTGCAGTATTTCACTTCGACCGGCACCTACCTCGGGCAGTGGGGCACGGGCGGCTCGGCCAACGGCCAGTTTAACCAGCCCGCCGGCGTCGGCATCGATCCGAGCGGCAACATCTACGTCGGCGATCTCTTCAATCACCGCGTCCAGAAGTTCACCGCCACGGGTGCATACCTCGGCCAGTTTTCCGGCTCCGGCGACGGCGCTCTCTCGCAGCCGCACGGCACCTGTTTCCCGCCGGCCGGCCGCAGCATCTACATCGCCTCTTGGGGCAACAAGAAGGTCGTGAAGTATCTCACGCCGGGCGCCTGGAGCTGGACCTACACGCCGGCCCCGGCCACGGTCGGCACGTCAACCGTGACGGTCAACGCGGTCGCGGCCAGCGGGGCGACCGCATCGGTCGCCTTCACGCTCACGATCACCGACGGCATCGCACCACGCATCGCTTCGATCGTGCGCCAGTCGCCGTCGACTTCGACGACGAATGCCGACGCGGTGACCTTCCGCGTGAACTTCAGTGAAGCGGTCGGTGGCGTGGACGCCTCCGACTTTGTGGTGAGCGGCACGACGGCCACCGCCAGCGTCGCGACCGTCAGTTCTTCGGTTTACGACATCACGCTCTCCGGCGGAAATCTCGCCGCGCTCAACGGCACGGTGACCCTCGCGTTTGCGCCTGCGCAGAACATCCGGGACGTCGCGGGCAACGCGCTGGTGAACACCGCGCCCACGGGCACGAACGCCAACAGCTACGTTATCCTCAACAATCTGGCGCCCACCGACCTCGCGCTCTCCGCCATGACGATCAATCAGAGCGCGGCCACGACCGGCGGCACGATCGGCACGTTTACGACCACCGATCCCGACGCGGGCGACACGGCCTCTTACGCGCTCGTGACCGGCACCGGCAGCACGGACAACGCCTCCTTCGCGATCACCGGCTCCGCGCTGAAGATCGGTGGCGCCGCACTCCCCGCGGGCACGTATTCCGTGCGCATCAGCACGACGGACAGCGGCGGCCTCAGCTTTGCCAAGGCGCTCACGATCACCGTCGCGGATGACGTCGCGCCCGACACCACCATCGTGACCAAACCTGCGAGCGTGAGCACCAGCGCAAGCGCGACGTTCACGTTCACCTCGACCGAGGCCGGCACGTTTGAAGCGAAGCTCGACAACGCCGCCTTCTCCGCCGCCACGACGCCCCTCACCCTGACCGGACTCACCGACGGTTCCCACACGTTCCAAGTCCGCGCCAAAGACGCCGCTGGCAACGTCGACGCGACCCCCGCGAGCTACACCTGGATCGTCGATGCGACGGGCCCCGTGATCACCGTGCCGACGGCTCCGATCATCGCCGAAGCGACCGGCCCCGATGGCGCCGCAGTTTCGTTTAGCGCGACGGCGACCGATGCGCGCGATGGTAACGTCCTCGCCACGCCGTCCGCGGCGTCCGGCAGCACGTTCCGCCTCGGCGACACGCTCGTGACCGTCACGGCCAGCGACAGCGCGGGCAACACCTCGACCGCATCGTTCACCGTGACGGTGCGCGACACGACCGCACCCACGATCAGCGTCAGCCTGCCCACCGCGCCGGCGCTCGATGAGAAGTTCAACGGCTACACCGGCGGCATTGCGAACGGCACGCAGTATCTCTCCGGCCTCAACCTCCAATACGGCGGCAACGTCCCCGCGTGGACCAAGAGGGGTTTCGCCAACGCCGTGCACGCGGTAAATCTCAGCGGTGCGGGCAACTGGGCCATCATGTTCTACGCGCAGGATGTCCTCACGCTCACGAACGGCGTCGCCGCCAACACTGCCGGCACGACCTACGCCGTCAGCTTCCTCGCCGGCCCCGCCGTGTATCAGAATCCAAGTCAGGCCACCGGGCCAAATGACGGCCTCGTCCTCGAGATCCTCCGCGCCGACAACACGGTGCTGAAGTCCTTCACGCACAGACCCGGCGCCTACGCCGGCGTCTCCAGTCTCACC
>JANXLP010000008.1 GCA_025355125.1 Opitutaceae bacterium
TCCCCCGCCCCGCCCGGCCACACGCTGTTGATCGCGTGTCCAAACAGATAGCCCGCGCTCGCCCCCATGAACAACGACGGCGTGAACACACCGCCCGGCGCACCCGAGCCAAACGATGCCGCCGTCGCGAGCCACTTGCACACCACGATCACAAACAGCGTCGTCCAGAGCACGTGGCCGTTGAGAATATTGACCACCACCGAATAGCCGTTGCCGCAAACCTCGGGCACCTGAATCGCGAGCGCCCCGACAACGAGCCCGCCGAGCATCAGGCGTGCGGTCACCGGGAATTTCGTCGCCACGAACAGCCCCTCCGCACGTTTCAACGAGCGCAGAAACCACGGTGCCAACACCCCCGCGATCACCCCGAGCGCGATATAGGCCGGCATCTCCAGTGGCGAATTGAGCTTAAATTCCGGCACCTTGTAGAGCTGGGCCTCGCTCGTGAGCACCCGCACCGTGAGCGCCGCCGAGACGGCCGAAACCGCCAGCGGCCCGAGACTCTCCATCGCGATGGTGCCGAGGATGATTTCCGCGACGAAGAACGACCCCGCGATCGGCGCATTATACGCCGAGGCGATCCCCGCCGCCGCGCCGCACGCGACCAGCAAGCGCAGTTGCGGCGGCGTGAATTGCCGCCACCGCCCGAGGAACGAAGCCATCACCGCCGCGAGTTGCACCATCGGCCCCTCGCGCCCGATCGAGCCGCCTGAACCGATGGAGAACAGCGCCGCCGCGCTCTTCACGAGACTCGACCTGATCGGCACATTGCCCGACCCGATCACGATCGCCTCCATGTAATCGGTCGAACTCTGCCCGCGCGTGAGATGTTTCCCCAGCATCAGCACCAGTCCCGCGAGCAGCCCTCCCACCGCCGGCAGCGCGAGCACGGCCCACCAGGGCAACTGCTTCATCGACTCAACCACGCCCGCATCCGATCCGGTGAGCAATTGATGCACGCCCTCCGCCAGTCCGCGAAAAACCAGCGAACTCAGCGCGCCCAGGAACCCCACCAACGCCGCCCACAGCAGCGTGACCTGCCACTCCGTCGGCTGGAGTTTTTCCTGAATCCACACGCGCCAGCGCAGCAGCCGCAGCATCCGCTCCAGCAGGAGCTTCGCGGGATCCGTGACGACGTTCATCGCTTTTGCGCGCGCGCGAGCACCGCGCGAAAATCAGCCTCGGTCGGTGCCGCCAGCAAATCCGCCCGCGTCGCCGCATTCTTAAGCAACCGCGAGAGCGCCGCTACCGTTTGTAGATATTCCGTCACCGCCGCCTTCGGCGTGCCGATCAAAAAAACCAAGCGCACTCCGGGATGATCGGCATCAAACGCCACCGGTGTCGCCGTCCTCGCCACTGCGAGCACGATCCGGTTCACGGCCGCCGTGCGCGCGTGCGGCAGCGCCACATCCGCCGCGATGCACACGGAGGAGATCGCCGCGCGCTCGAGCAAATCCTTCAGAAATTGCGCCGCGTCCTTCACATCGGGCGTCGCCGCCCGCAGGCGCTGGTGCAGCGCACGGATGGCTTCTTCACCGGAAGTGACGCGGAGATCGGTCACAACCACGTCAGGCGCGGCGATGAGTTCAGTCGGTGTATTCAATGCGATCAAGAGCGTGATCATCTCGCGCAACGAAACAAGCGCGCGGTCGAAAATCTTATTTCTTCCGGGACAGACTCAGGGCGCGCTCCTCGGTTCCACTTCGATTCAAATCTTGGTCTAACCGTGGAGCCGTCACGCACTGACATGCCTTCGATCCCTTCGACTCCACCCACTAGTCGAGCGTGTAAGGCTCCAGCTCTTGCTCCGGTTCCGCGTGACTGGTCAGGGAAACGAGGCCTCGGAGCGACGAGAAATGCTGGCTGAGATCGAAATCTCCACCGAGGCCGCCGATGAGTTTGTCGAAAAGATCCTTCTTCGAAGCCTTCAGCGCCTGAATGCGCTCTTCGATGGTTCCAGCCGTGACCATCCGATACACGAAGACGGTATTGGTCTGACCGATGCGATGCACGCGGTCCACCGCCTGCGCCTCGACCGCCGGATTCCACCAAGGATCGAGCAGGAAAACGTAATCCGCCGCATGCAACGTGATACCCGTGCCCGCCGCCTTCAGCGAAACCAGCATCACCGCCGCTCCCGGCGTGCTTTGGAACTGCTGCACGGGCTTCAAGCGATCAAGCGTCATGCCCGTCAGCTCGTGCCGCGGCAACTCGGGGAACTGCGCCGCCAGCGCGGTGCGCACGCGATCCAGCAACATCACGAACTGCGAAAAAATCACGACTTTGTGCCCGCTGCCGACGATCTCCGCGAGTTTCTCAAGCAGCAGGTTAATCTTCCCGGAATCGCTCAGCGGCGCATTCATCCACGGCAACATGTCCGGGTCGCAACAAGTCTGTCGGAGCCGCGTCAGCAGCGCGAGGAAGCCAAAGGACTTCTCCCGCATCGCCGAGCCCACGTCGTCGCCGAGGCGGTCCAGTCCTTCCGCGCAGATGCGCGCGTATTCGGTGCGCTGCACATCGGTCATCGGGCAGATCAGATCCATCTCCACCTTCTGCGGAAGCTCCTTCGCGACCTCGTTCTTCGTGCGGCGCAAAATAAACGGCGCCAGTTGCGTGCGCAGCCGCGCGAGCGTGCCCTCGCGATCCGTGATCAACGCCGACTCAAACGCCGCGCGCGAGCCCAGCAGACCTGGCAGTAAGAAACGGAAGATGCTCCAGAGATCGAGTTGGCGATTCTCCAGCGGCGTGCCCGTGAGCACGATGCGATGACGCGCACGCACTGCGAAACACGTCTGCGTGATCTTCGCGTCGGGATTTTTAATGAACTGCCCCTCGTCGAGCACGGCATAACCAAATTCCGTGCCCTCGAGCAACGCGCGATGTTTGCGAAGTTGCGTGTAGCTCGCGACCCACACCGCCGCCGGCGGTTGGTTGGTAAAATCGTGACCCGTCTTAAGCACATCGACCGTGAGTTCTGGGAAAAATTTCGCGATCTCCTCGCGCCACACCGGCACGACGCTCGCGGGACACACGATCAGCGTGGGCCGGTCCGCGATGCGCCGCGTCGCGAGGAGCGCCAGCACCTGGAGCGTCTTGCCGAGGCCCATCTCATCCGCGAGCAAGCCATGGCAACCGACCTCGCACAGATGGTGCATCCACTCAACGCCGCGACGTTGATAAGGCCGCAACAATTCGGGCAACTCCGGCGGCGCTTCCGCCGGCGCCAGCACGCGTTGCCGCCACGCCTCCATCTCGGGCGAGAGCGAGAGCTTCAGTTTCGTGTCGTTGAAAAGGGAAAACACCAGATACGGCGATAACCCGCCGCTCGCCGCCGCCTGCGCACCCTGCGTGTCGGCGACATATTTCTGCCACGCGCTATACGATTCCCAACGGTCCGCCGGCAACGACACGATGCCGATGCTCGGGATGATCACCGGCTGACCGCCACGCTTCAGCAATGAGTTCACCTCGCTGTCGGTCAGCATGCGTTCGCCCGCCCGGAAGATCCACCGCAGGTTCAGCGCCGCGTGTTCGCCGCCGCCGTTGCCGCCCTCGCCGTTCGCCACGCGCTCGGCCACCGCCTCGATTTCGATCGCGCGCGTGCCTTTGACCAAGTTCGCCGCCTTCTCATCGAGTTCGATCGCAAACATCCGCCGCCAAGGCGACAGCGTCGTCTTCAGGAAATTCGGAATCTCCACCAGCGACTCCAGCACGTAGGCACCCGTCTCCTGATGATAGTGGAAGTGCGCCTTGCGCGCATACGCCGCGAGGCCGATGAGCTTCGCGCGTTCGCCCGACGAAACGTGGCCGTTGCCATTCGCGTGCGCATCCGGCCCGAGCGCGGGGTGGCGCTTCTTATCCGCATCCACCCAGAACGCCTGAAACGTCAGCCCCGCCGTCTTCGTTTTAAAGACCAACAACAGCGGCCGTGAAGCTGTGCTCAGCCGCGAGGCCGGCGCCACATGCGGACGCACCGGCGCGTGACCATTCCCCGGCGCGAAACTGTGCGACTGCGGCGACGGCGGCACATGCATCGGCCCTGATCGCCCCACGAAACCCGTGCCCGGCACATGCGCAGCCGAGTGCCCGTTGCCCGCATGACCTGTCCCATGACCCAAGCCATGGTCCGCCCCGTGCAGCCGCGGCAAATCTTCCGGCAACGGCGAAATCTCATCCGCCACTAACTCCTCGATCTCATGCAGCCCTGCCACGGCGAGCGCGTGCGCCAGTTCCATGTCAGTCGTCGATGAGCGCACTGAAAAGCCATTATCGCCCGCCGCCCATTCGATCACTGCATACTCGTCTTTCTTATCTACCCGGCGATGGACGATGGCATCGCGATCCGTGAGCTCCAGCTCGCGCACTTGACCGTCTCGATAAATTTGGCGACCCACTTCCAACTGGGTGGAGCTGAATCGCTCTGACCAGTCATTTTCGAGTTTTCCAAACCAAAACTCGAGGGAGTGCGGTGTATAGACGCGCTTCGGGCCGTGAGACTGCATTCGCGTAAAAATGCCGACCGTAGAAACCGCGCGGCTCTGTGCAACCACGAATTACGCCCTTCGCAAAGTCTTCCTGTATTTCGCGCGATTGTAACGAGTCCGCCACCCATTCGCCACGCCGAGGGGGTAGTTATTCACAAACGCCAA
>JANXLP010000010.1 GCA_025355125.1 Opitutaceae bacterium
CCCACCCCCGCCCCCATCCTCAACCGCGTCGCCACCGCCTCCACGCCGTCAACACCGACAACTGCCGCCGCCACCCACGGCCCCCAACTCGACAACGCCCAACTCGAAACCCTCCTCAGCCCCATCGCCCTCTATCCCGACGCTTTGATCGCCCTGATCCTGCCCGCCGCCACCGCGCCCTCGGATGTCGTGCTCGCCGCGCGCTACCTCGGCGCCCACGGCGACCCCGCGCAAGTCGATGTCCAACCCTGGGACGAAAGCGTCCGCAGCCTCGCGCACTACCCCGAGGTCGTGAAATGGATGGACGAAAACCTCTCGTGGACGAAGCAGGTCGGCGAAACCTTCCTCGCCCAACCCGCCGATGTCATGCAGGCCGTGCAACGCCTCCGCACCCTCGCCCGCGCCGCCGGCACGCTCGTGGATACGCCACAGCAACGCGTCGTGACCGAGGGGGAAATCCTCCTCATCGAGCCCGCGCAGCCCAACATCATCTACGTCCCGCGCTACGATCCCGACGTCGTTTACATCACCCGTTCGCCCGGCTGGAACCAACCCTACCTTTCGTTCGGCGTCGGTTTCGCCGTCGGCTCCTGGCTTGCCTACGATTGCGACTGGCCCGGCCGCACCATCTGGATCGGCGACTGGCGCCGACATCAGTCCCGCACCGTCTGGGTCCGCCCCGCATTCCCCAACCGCCCGCTTCGCCCCGGCATCCCTCTTCCCGTCGCGCGCCCCTGGCATCCACCCGAGCACCGCTACGTGCCGCCGCGCGTAATCGGCCCGCGCCCGTCCAGCGTCATCGTTTATCCCCGCCCCATGCCCGGCACCCCTCCCCGTCCGCCCGGGCGCGATTATCCCCAACACCGCTTTGATCCAGCCGAGCCACCCCGCGTGATTCGTCCCCCTGCGCCCGGCACTCCTGCCGGCACGTTCACGCCCCCTCCCGTCGTCATGCCGCCCACGCACAACATCGGCGCCCCTCCGCCCAACACCCCCCGCCGCGATCGCACCGATCCCGCGCCTGATCGTCCCCGCCCAGAGACCCGCCGCACGCCACCCACGGTCAACGCTCCCCCCGTCGTCGGCGCGCCGCCCACCGTGAATCCCGCTCCGACCCCGCGCGTCGACGGGCCCGCACCCGACCGCAGCCAGAACCGCCCGGACCGTCCTGACCGCTCCGACCGCTCGGATCGCACCAACGACAACCGCCGCGAAGCCCGCCCCAGCGCCCCCAGCGCGCAGCCACCCCCACCCGCCGCGCCGGCAAAGCCGCCTGCTGAACGCAACACCGAGCCGCAACCCAACTGAGATCGCTGGCCGCGTTGATCGCCCGCCGTTCCCTCGTCTCGCCCGTCTCGCGCGCGCCACTCTGTCGCGCCGCGGCAACTCCGGCGTTGCCACCCCCGTGGTCCCCACGCCCAACCTGTTGACGCGATGCTGCGCCACCAAATCAATCCCGGACTCGAACTCCGGCTGCTACAACCGACCGACGCGCCCACGCTCTTCGCCCTCGTCGATGCCAACCGCAAAACCCTCCGCGAGTGGCTGCCCTGGGTTGATGCCACCACGAAGCTCGCCCACTCGCAGAACTTCATCGCCGAGGCGCTCCGCGACCGCGCCGCCACGCGCGCCTTCGCCGCCGGCATCTGGTCTTCCGGCCAACTCGTCGGCGTCATCTGGCACAACCATATCGACTGGGCCAACCGCGTCGCCTTCCCCGCCTACTGGCTCGTCCCCGAGGCCCAGGGCCGCGGCATCATGGCCGCCGCCTGCCAGGCCGTGATCGCCCACGCCTTCACCCAGCTCCGCGTGGACCGCGTCATCGTCGCCGTCGCCACCGAAAACCACCGCGCCGCCGCTCTCGTTAAACGCCTCGGATTCACCCAAATCAGCACGCTCAAAAAAGCCGAGTGGCTCTACGATCACTTCGTCGATCACCACATCTACCAACGGCTCAACCCCGCCGCCCCGCCGCGCGCGTGACGCGAGCCCCGCGTATTCCAGCCCGCATAGACCACCGCTCCGAGGTGGGCCGTGCGCTCCGCGCGCGACCGCTTTGCTTTCACGCTCCACGGAAGCCGTAAACAGAGCGCACCGCCCGCTTAGGAAGACCCGCTTACGAGCCCCAGGCCCGCGCCCCGTTGACCACCGCCGCGCAAACCCACGCAGCGCCGCTCGGGTTTACTTCGTCGGCCTGGCCGAAGTCACCGCCTTCTTTTTCACCAGCTTCTTCGCGGGCGCTTTTGCCGCCGGCTTGGCCGCCGGAGCGTCAGCCGCGGGTGCCGGTGCGACCGGTGGTGGCTGCATGAAAATGTGATCGGCCGGTCCTCCGCAAGGAGAGCAGAGCGTCGCGTGACGCTCATGGGGACGGCAGAGAGAAGCACAAAATAATCACCGAGTGAGACCTCACCGCAGAGCTATTTTTGCCCGGCGCGCAACCGCCCCGCATTACCGGCTCAGGGCACCGCGATGGCGACCGTCGTGCTGTCGCCCCACGCCAGCGCCGCTCCCGCGTTCCACAAACACTCGCGCGCCGTCAGCCGGTGCGTCGCCGTGTCAAACGCCACGACTTGGAACGACAGTTTCTTCTCATCCTTGCCGGAGAATTTCCCCTTCATCGGCGAGTCCGCCCGAAACACCCGGAGCTCCAGATCGCCGTCCGGCCCTTTCCACGTATAAAACTCGGTCCAGTTCAAATGACCGTGGAAATAGCCGACGATGTTCCGGTGCTTTTTCAGGAACGCCGCGAGCGCCCGCTGCTCCACCGCCGTTGAGCCGTCGGGTTTCCCCTCACCGGGCGCGGTCACGGATCCGGAGTAGATATCGGCCAGCACGTTCTCGAACTTATCGGTGCCGTTGATGTCGTGCTTGCCGTTGGGGTTGGTGAAATGCCGCGCATCGACCGCCGGCGGATCGTGGCAAAAGAGAAACACCGGCACATCCGCCGGCACCGATTTCAGGTCGGCCTCGATCCACGCCCGCGCCACGCTGTCCGGCCACATCGTGAGAAAAATACAGTGCGCGCCGCCCACATCGCGGGAGAAATAAATTTTATCAGTGGCGTAGGCGTAGCTGTCCTTGGTGCGCGGCGCCGCCGGATGCATCATCCGGTTGTAGATCTCGGCGAGCGCCGTGGCATCCGTGGCCGGCAGCATCTTGCTCGGCGCGCCGATGGCGTTGGACACATCGTGGTTGCCCGGCACGAGCAGCAACGCGGTCGGCGCGCCCCGGCTGTCCTTCAGCGCGAGCCCCTTGATCCAGCCCGACTCAAACTGCGCCCACGAGGTCGCGGCGCTCTGGATGCGGATCGGATAAAGCTCCTGCCGGCTGGTGAGGTCGCCTGTGATCACCATGAACTCCACCGCACCCACGAGACCGCCTGCGTTCACCCCGCCATCGGCCGGCAACTTCGCCGCCGACACGCCGTTGATCGCCTGCACCATCGCCGCATTCACCGCCGGGGAACCCACGTTGGTCTCGCCGCGAAACGACCCGCGCGTGATCCCGAAATGCACATCCGAAGTGAACACAAACGTGACCGGCGCCGCCGACGCGCACGTCGCCACCACAGCGCAAGCCGCCATCGCCCACCATGATCGGCCCAGCCGAATGAAAGACGTGAATCCGCGCAGGTTGCTCATGTCGGCCAGCTTCTCCGTCCGCAAAAAACCTGACCAGCACAATGCGCCCGCTCCCCTTTTTGAAATCGAGTGACAACCCGCCGCCTTTTCCCCCAACAGGATCACCTCAATCCAATCCCCATGAGCACCAATCTCGACGAACTCAAAGACCTAGTCGCCGCCATCAAGGCCGACCAGCAGGCGCAAAAAGATAAGGAGAAACGCGACGCGTGGACCAAGTTCGTTTCGCTCTCGATGATCTGTCTCGCCGTCCTTGCGGCCATCGCGACCCAGCGCGGCGCCGGCTATTCCTCCGCCACCATGAAGCAGCTCAACGAAGCGACCTTCAACCAAGCCGAAGCCTCCGACCAGTGGGCCTTCTACCAAGCGAAAGGCATCAAACAAAGTATCTACGAACAGGAACGCGACCGCCTCAACACCCTCGCCGCGCCCGATCCCAAGTCGGTCGTTTCCGTCGCCGCCCGCATCGCGCGCTACGAAAATGAAAAGAAAGAGATCTCCGCCGAAGCCAAAAAACTCGAAGCCAAGCGCGACGAAGCCCGCACTGCGGCCACCCGCGCCGCCGACGCCGCCCGCGAGATGGGCCTCGCGACCACGATTTTCCAGATCGCCATCGCCCTCGGCGGCGTGTGCCTCGTCGTGAAGAAACGCTGGCTCTGGTATGTCTCCATGGCCGCCGGCACCCTCGCCGCCGTGCAGATGTTTCGCGTGATTCTGTTTAAGTGAGGCCCTAAACCCGCCGCGAAGGCGGGTCACTCCGTGTTTGTGGTTGTGCGAAGCACCGCGTCGTCCGATACGGATGCGCCTGCGTTCGTCTCGTCCCTATTGCCGCTTCCTCGCGGCTTGATCGCCCCTTCCCCATGATCACCACCACCCTGTTCGGCCTCGTCCTCGGCATCGGTCTCGCCGCTCTCCTGACGCTGCTCTTCGGCGTTTACACCATCGGGCCCACCCAGCGTGGCGTGCTCACCACTTTCGGCCGCGCCCAACGCACCGCCGGCACCACCGCCGATGATCCGCAACTCGGCGCCCTCCTCACCGCCGAGGAAAAACTCCGCTACAATTATCCCAACGTCCGCGTCATCCCACCCGGCGGCCCCTTCTTCAAGTGGCCGTGGCAACGCCTCTACAAAGTGGACATGACCATCCAGACGATCGACATCACCTGGGACCCCGACGTGAAGCAGGACGCCATCGAGGCCGTCACCAAGGATAACCTCACCGTCCAGATCTCCGGCCAGATCCGCTGGAAGCCCTGCGAGCGCAATCTCTACGCCTACCTCTTCGGCATCGCCCACCCCGCCGCCCACGTCGTCGGCTACTTCATCTCCGTGCTGCGCGACCGCATTGCCACCTTCCACGGCGAAGCCGCCGAGGGCGCCGTCGAAGGCGTTTCCATCAACGACCTCCGCCGCAATCTTTCCCTCATCAACAGTTTCATGGAAGACGCCTGCCGCAAAACCGCCGCGCGCTACGGCATCGACCTCGACGCCGCCCTCATCACCAACATCGACCCGCCCTCCGACGTGGACGAGGCCCTCGCCTCCATCAACACCACGCAAAACCAAGTCGCCGCCTCGATCTCCCAGGCCAAGGCCGACGCCGACCAAAAACTAAAAATGGCCGAGCAAGCCGTGCAAATCGCCGAAAACCGCGCCCAAGCCGAAGCCGCCCCGCTCCTCGAACTCGGAAAAACGCTCACCGCCATGCACACCGAGGGCGGCAAGGCCGCCCTCGATAGTTACCTCCGCAACGCGAGCCTCCCTCTCCGCGAAAAAGCCGCCCAGACGATCCTCAAACTCTGACCTCCCAAAGTAGGGCGCGGTCTCCGACCCGCCCTCGCCGCTCCGTCCTTAAACTTAATCTCAAATCTTCATCTGGCGCGCCGCCGCGCCCTTCCCGCCATGGTCCTCCTAACCTCCGTCTTCATCGGCCTCGTCGCCACCTTCATCGCCACGCCCATCGTGCTCGCCATCGGCCGCATGTTTCAGCTCTGGCGTGTGCTCCCCGAGCGCACCGTCATCGTTTACACCTTCTTCGGCAAAGTCGTCGGCCAAGTCGAGGAAGCCGGTCTCTTTTTCCCCATCGCGCACTTCGGCCCGAAGGCCCTCCTCTTCCCGCTCTTCGGCAAAGCCTACACCGTGAGCACCGTCATCCATCAAGCCTACCTCCGCAATCAGCTCGTCAACTCCGAGGAAGGCGCGCCCATGGGCGTCGGCATCTGGTTTGAAATGTTCGTCGCGAATCCCAAATCCTACCTCTTCCAAAATTCCGATCCCATCGGCTCGCTCAAGGCCAACGTCGCCACCGCCGTCGTAAAACAACTTTCGAATCTTCGCCTCGAAGTTCTCCTTGAAAATCGCGACGCCCTCTCCCGCAAAGTCCGCGAGGAAGTTTCCCCCACGTCCTCACAGTGGGGTTTCAACCTCGGTTCGACCTACATCCGCAAAGTCGCCTTCCGCGACCGCGGCATGATCGCCGAAATCCAGCGCAAGGTCGTCAACCGCCTCCGCCAGGTCACCGCCGCCATGCGGCAGGCCGGCGAAAACGAAGTCGCGATCATCCACTCCGAAGCCGACCGCAAAGCCTCCCAACGCCTCGGCCAAGCGCAAGCCGTCCGCCCCCAAGTCGTCGGCCGCGCCCTCGCCGAAATTCAGCGCATCCCCGAAGTCGCCGCCGCGCTCTTCACGTTGCTCGACATCCAGGCCACGCTCCGCAGCCCCGGTAAAATCACCCTCGCCTCCGGCGACTCGCCCGGCGTCCTGCTCAACAGTTAGCTCAGGCGTGGGAGACGGAGAGCAACTCAGGGAATGTGCCTCGGTGCCCTCGCGTAGCGAGGACCGACGACGGTCACGACATTCAAACCACTGGTAGAGGAGATCCCCCAACGTATCGCCGAGCGACGCCTGAGGCCCAACGTTCAAGCGTAGCTCCGCGTCCGCCCAAAGGGTCATTTGCCCTTAAGTCTTAACTCCGAAAAACCGCTGCTTGCATACGCCGCCGCGCAACTCCGCTTACGGCAGGGCGTAAATTTCGATGAGAGCCTCGCCCGTGGTGTTGCCGACCCCGGAAACTTGCACCGTGTAAGCCTTGCCGGCCTGCAGCGTGATGACCAGCGCGGCGTCCCTGCTGCCGGCGCCCAGGGCAAAGGCGCCGACGTTCGCGAAGGTGGGCGCGAGCGTAGAAGACCAGTCGTTGTTACTGGCGATCACGGTGGCGCCATCGAAGACCGCGAGCTGCGGATCGGCGAGCACGCCGGGGACGCCGAAAGATGCGAGCGTGGGACCGACGGCGCGAACTAGGACCTGCTTGGTGCCGGTGCCCGCAAGGACGAAGCCGGCGATCAGAATATCACCTCCCGTGCCGACTTGGAACCGCGTGGACAAATTGATCAGCTTGCGGCCGTCGTTCGGGCCGGCGTCGTAGGCCTCGACGAGGATGGCGCCCGAGTTGGTCGAGGTGACCGCGACGGTGTGGAGGCCGTTGATCGATTGCTGGAGCGCGGCGTCCTTGCTGTCCTCATCGAAGGCAAAGGCGCCGAGCGAGGCGAAGATGGATTTAAGCGCGACATCCCAGTTGTCATTGGTCGCCACGCTCCTCCCGTCGCCGGCAAAGAGGACCAACTTGGGGTCCACCACTCCGGTGAGGCCGAATTTATTGAGCCCGGGTCCGGCGGCGCGGATGAGCATCGGCTTGGCGCCGCCCTCCACGACGAAACCGACGATGAGGGTCTGTCCCGCCGCCATGCCGGCGCGCACCGAGAGATTCGCCAGATAGCTGTCGGAGGCGATGGTGAGGACAAGGGTGACCGAACTGAAACCGACGCTGTTACCCACCCTGAGAGTGACGTTAAACGTGCCAGAGACCGTCGGCGTGCCACTGATCCTCCCGGTGGAGGAGTCGAGCGTGAGCCCGGCCGGCAATCCGGTCGCACTATACGAAGTCGGCGAATCGGTGCCAGTCGCCGCGTAGCCAGGAAACGTCTGACCCGCCGTCCCGCTCGCCGTCAACGCACTGGTGACGAACGGCACCACGGCGGCCACTTGCACGATGTCTGTTATGAGACTGACGAACATGGATGCCCCGCCGGTTCCTCCGATGCTACCTTCGCTGATGTAGGCCGCACTTGTGATGCGTTGACCGCCGCTGTCCACGAAGTCGGCAGTGATGCCGTAGCTTGAGCTCGTCCGCGGCGCGGCCAGAGCGGACTGCGCGATTGCTCCCGCCAGCAAAATGCTGGCCAGGGCCCACGGTCTGGGCCTTTCCGAAATTTGCACGGAGGGATTCATGATTTGCGCTCCGGTTGTCGGGCCAGCCAGTCCTCGTAGCTACGCTTGGGGAGGGAGAATGAAGCGGCCGTGAGCGTCTCGGCGTTGCGGGACTTTGCGCGAAAAACGAGGAATCCCCCCGAGGTCTCGATCACCGCGCTCACGTCGCCGGGCTTCTGGAGTTGCACGCGCAGCACGTGCTGTAGCTCGGGATCGAGGTCTTCGAAGTATGACTGCTGCTGGTCGGCAGCGGTGGAGTCCGGCGAGGCGATGACTTGCGCGATCTGCACCGTAGCCTCGACGGTGTAGGCGTTGCTCTTGGCCTTGCCCTGCGTAGGCGTAAGCGCGGCGACTGGCGCGGGATCAGTCTCCGCTGGGCGGGAGGCGAGCTTCCATGTCACCTCCTGCAGGTTCTTGACCGGGCTCCCGGTCAGCAGACTGGCCCGCGCCAGCTCCGCCTCTCGGCGTTCGGCGGCGTGCAGTCTGGCGTCATTGTCAAAGCGGCGGCGCAGCTCGCGCTCCACCAAGATGGGCTTGGCCACGCTGCGGGCGAAGCGGCCGGCGTCATCACTGAGCGCGTGGCGGAGTTCCGCCAGCACCTCCGGGGCGCGAGTGGTCGCATCGATGCGCTTCACCTCGGTCTCCAGCATGGCGGGGGTGACCGCAGCGCCATAAACGTTCCTGAGCACCGTCTCCTTTTTCTGATCGAGCTGAACCAAAGACTCGATCGCGGCCGGCGGTAGCGTTTGGTCAAACGCCGCCTTGGTGCCCGTGCGATGGGCGTGGTAAACGCGCTCCGTCGCCTCGCGATCCGCCAGAAGCGCGGAGAAGCTTTCTGCGGCCGAAGCGGACAAGGCCAAAAAAGACCAGCAACCTGCCGCCGTCAGCCGGACGATTCGCGACGGTTTCCCACCGCCTGCTTCCAGCCTCAGATTGAAGGAGTTTTTCACTCGCGTGAGTAGATCTGCATCGTGCGCGGAGGCGTGTAGCAGAACGTGCCGGCGGCATAGCCGCCATTTTGTCCGCCCCAGACAATCATCTCGCTGCCCGTCCACACAGCCGTGTGGCCGTTGCGTGCGCCTGCGGCCCCTACGGTGGTCGTCACCACCCATGTGTCGGCGCTCGGGTTGTAGCGGGCCCCGTTGTTTTTCGATGCATAGGGAAAATAGCCGCCCCAGACGATCATTTCACCGCCCGTCCACACCGCAGTATGAGCGAGTCGTTTGTTGGGCGAGCCGACCGCGCTCATCGCCGCCCAGGTATCGGTCGTCGGATTGTAACGCCCACCGTCGCCAAACGCGTCGATCGCAGCACTGCCTCCTCCCCAGACGATCATAGAGTTGCCCGTCCATACCGCCGAGTGCCATATGCGTTCGCCGGGCGCGCCGACGGTGCTCGTCCCCGACCAACTATTGTTACCGGGATTGTAGCGCCCGCCGGTGTTGAGATAACCGGATGAACTGTAACCGGAGCCGCCCCACATGATCATCTGGATGCCCGTCCACACCGCAGTGTGCCCGTAGCGCCCCACCGGCGCGCCGGTGGCTGTCATGCTCTGCCACGTGTTGGAGGTCGGATTATAGCGGCCACCATCGTTCAGATAGAAAGGGCTGACGCCCTGGACCCCGCCCCAGACAATCATCTCACTGCCCGTCCACACGGCCGTGTGCGATCGGCGTGCGACGGGCGCACTCGCGGAAGTGGTCGGCGTCCAAATATCGGAGGCCGGATTGTAGCGCCGACCATCGTTGTAAATCGTCCCGGTGTTGTTGGTCCCACCCCACACGATCATCTCGCTGCCCGTCCATACCGCCGTGTGCCACTGCCGTGCGGTGGGAGCGCCGGTGGCGGTCATGGCCGTCCACGTGTTGGTAGCGGGCTGGTAGCGGCCGCCATCGCCCAGAACGACGGTGCGCCAGCCACCCCACACGATCATTTCGCTCCCCGTCCACACTCCGGTTTGCAAGTAACGCGTGGTGGGCGAGCCGCTGGCCTGCAGGGGCGCCCAGGTGTCTCCCGCCGGATTGTAGCGGCCGCCGGTGTTGAGCACGTTGCCGCCGTTGCCGCCCCAAACGATCATCTCCGTGCCGGTCCACACCGCCGTGTGGTCGATACGCACGCCGGGCGCGCTGTCCATTTGCGTCGGGCTCCACGCGTCGTTCACAGGATCGTAGCAGCCGCCGGTGTTGAAAAAACTGCCGTAGTTGCCACCCCAGACGATCATAACATCGTTCGCCCATACTGCGGTGTGATGCGCGCGGACGCCCGGAGCGCCCGTGGTGCCCGTGGTGGTCCAACTGTTGTTGAGCGGATCGTAGCGAGCGCCGGTGTTGAGCGCGGTGTTGCCGTTGTCGCCGCCCCACACGACCATTTCTTTGCCGGTCCAGACGGCGGTGTGATACGCACGCGGGCTGGGCGCGGCGGTGAGTTGCGTGTCTTTCCAACTGTCGGTCGCCGGATCGTAGCGGCCGCCCGAATCGACCGACACCGACCCGTTGGTGAGGCCGCCCCATACGATCATCTCGGTGCCCGTCCACACCGCCGTGTGGACAAAGCGCGGACTGGGCGCGTCTTTTCGCAGGACGACCCACGTGTCGGTCACGGGATTGTAGCGACTGCCATTGTTGAGTGCGATGCCGCCCAGCGCGCCGGCACTGTAGCCGCCCCAGACAATCATCTCGCTGCCGGTCCACACCGCCGTGTGGCGATAGCGCTCGCTGGGCGCGGCGGTGGCTTGCGTGAGGGTCCAAGTGTTGGCCACGGGATTGTAACGCGCGCCGTCACCCAGGCCGCCACTGCCGCCGGGAGTCGCGTTGTTGCCGCCCCAAACAATCATCCGGTCCCCCGTCCACACCGCCGTGTGAAACGAACGCGCACTCGGGGCCGCGGTGGTTCCGAGCGCCGTCCAACTGTTCGTCGCGGGAGTATGGCGTCCGCCGGTGTTCAAGTGCCCGCCCACGCCATCGTTGCCGCCCCAGACCAGCATCTCACTCCCGGTCCACACCGCCGTATGATTTTGCCGGCCGACCGGCGCATTG
>JANXLP010000026.1 GCA_025355125.1 Opitutaceae bacterium
GGGTGGCTCGGTGGTGTTGCCCGAGGGCGACGGCCTACTCGCGACATCGGAGTTTCGCACCGCCGTGCTCGGCGCCACGCCGCCGCACGCGACGCTCATGTATGGCCAGCCCTTCACCGCGCCCGGCCTGCATTTGGTGGAAACCGACAGCGATCACTGGGTGGAAAATCTCGCGGGCCTCGGTGCCTGCGGCGTGCACGTGTTCCTCGGCCTCGTCGGCGATGCGCCGCAGCAAGGTCACCCGCTGCTACCCGTCGTGCAGGTCGCCGCACCGGGTGCGCTCACGTCCGCCGCCGCGGTCGATGTGGATGCCGTGCTCACGGGGGACATCGCGGCCGATACCGCGACGCTTTTCCAACTGCTCACCGCCACCGCGCAGCACGAGCGTCAGGCGACGGCGACCGCCGGCGGCTTTGTGGATTTCCAGCTCTCGCGCGGATTGCTGGGCGTTTCGACCTGAGTGTTTGCGCAGCGAGTCTTTCGCAGCTTCCGTCCCTCATGTCAGACACCGTTCCGCCCGCAGTCACCCCCACGCCAAAATCTGTCGCCGAAGAAGAGGCGATGATCCTCAGCACCATGCAGCTTCTGCTCGCGGAGAAGCGCACCGCGCTTTCCGGCCTGAGCACGGGCATCGCGATCTTCGCGTTCCCGCTGTCGGTGTTCAGCGTGCTGATTGCGACCTCGCACTTTTACGAAACGGGACGTGTGTTGCATTGGCTCCTGCCGCTCCTGGCCATCACCCTCGGACTCATCGTGCTGGCCGTGTATTTCGTGACCCGTAGCATCCGTCGCCTCTGGTTCTACGACCGCGTGATCCGCGACTACAAAAAGCAGCACCCGATCCTGTCGATTCTGCTCTGACGAGTGGTGCCGTCAGGCCGCGGCAGCAAAGTGTCGCCGAATTTTGGAGATGAGGCGGGTTTCGTTTTTAACCCGCAGTTCGTGCTCCCAAATCCGGACGACATGCCAGCCGTTGAAGCGAAGCGCGCGAGTAACGAGACGGTCGCGAGCTCTGTTGGCAGAGAATTTCTTGCGCCAGAACGCTGCGTTTTGCTTGGGGCGAGTGCCGTGGATCGGACAGCCGTGCCAGAAACAGCCGTCCACGAAGACGGCGAGTTTCAAAGCCCGGAAAACAAAGTCGGGACGGCCGAATACCGGCCGGTGTCGCCGCCAGCCGGTGATGCCGTGAGTGCGAAAGATAGCGATGAGCCGCAGCTCAGTAGCCTTGTTGCCACGCGACCGGATGGCCGACATCACGGCGGAGCGTTTTCGCGGGGTAAAGATGTCAGCCATGGCTGCCCAGACTTTATCGGAGTTTGATCTGAAAGGCGAAGAGTTGGTCGCGGAACTCGTCTCGGATGATGCGCCACGGGTAGCCGCGATTGCGGATCGAGCCGTTGGGCTTCTCGGATAGCAAGAACTCGAAGACGATTTTTCGATGAGCGACGAGGTCTAGGAAGCGGGCAATGCTCGGCTGGTCGCAATAGACGAGTTCTTCGTAGGAAAACTGGTTTTTGGTTTTGGTGGTGCGAGTCCTGGCCTTCACGAAGGCGGTGCGAGAATGCTTTTCCAAAAGCCGCTTTTCGAGTTGAGCAAACGACCAGTGTCCGAGGGCGTCTTGCTCTTTGCGCAGATCAATTTTGCTCTGATGGCCGAGAATGTCCAAGAGGAGCCCAAGGTTATTCGGGGTTGTAGTAAGTTGAGAATAACAGGTGTAGAGCCCGTCATCTGCTGCTCTGCCCAACACACGGATGCGTTCTTTGGCGGTGGTTTCAGAAGCCCAAGAAGGACCGGCCTGAAAGAGGTTAGTCTTAGTCGAGTTGGCGCTTCCTCCCTCTTTGATTCCTTTGCATTTAATTTCGATGCCTTTGAAATCAGCTTTCTGATCGTTGTTCTCCTTTATGCCCAGCAACGACTCGAATGTGTAGCCGATCCCGGTATCGCCGATTCTTAACGTATCGATCCATCCAAGCCCATTTATTTGATCAAACTTGGCCAGCAGTTCTTCAAGTGTCGGATCGACAGCGAAAGCCTCAGAGTCGACTGGGCGCACGACGAAGCGCCCTGAGATGGCTGCCACTTCCCCGCCAAAAACCAACTGAAAGAGTTTGTTGAAACGGTCACCTGCCGACGAATTAGCGCAGTCGAAATAATAGGAAACGCTTCCGTCTGAGTGTTTCGCTTTCAGAACCACTAAAATTCGGTGTTCGGCAGTTAGGTCGTTTAGTAAGCCGTGCAACCGAGTAATGCGTCGTTCGGGGTAACGTTCGTAATATTTGTAGGCCAGAGTTGCGGCTACGCCTTTGATGGCGTCGAAAGCTGGGAATTCTTGGGTGGCGTTCTGCGTCGGATCGGGAAGTGGGAAATCGGGGAAGAACGAATATGCGTCGGATGGTATCAGCACTCCATGACGTCCAGAGTCGTCATTCTTGGTCAGAATCTTCGCGAAAACTTCACCGGCGAGGAAGGCTTTTCCAACCTTCCTCGCTTGTTCTGCGGCATAACCAAAGAGCGTGGTCATTCGATCTTACCGCACCGTGTTTCTCTTCGGTTTCTTCTGAGGATGAGGGGTGTAAGCTCCTCGAGCCTCCGCCAATACTAGATCAGGTGTATGGTTTGCGTCATGTTTGAGCGCTTCAGTCACCGCCTTCGCGATGTGCTCCACGACAGGCACGACGACGGAGTTTCCGAATTGGCGGTAGGCTTGAGTGTCGGAAACCGGAATTTTAAGTGAATCTGAATAGCCCATGAGCCTTGCGCACTCTCTCGGGGTAAGTCTGCGCGGGTTTTTTCCGCTGCCTTGTGAGATGAGAATCTCTGAGCCGTCTTTGTGGTAACGCGCGCTTAGTGTTCGCGTCGTGTCTTTGCCTGTTACCAATCCGAAACCGAAGCCGTTGCCGGCAGCTTGGTGTTTCTTAGCATAGTCTTGGAGATACTGCCAGAGATGGTCTGAGAGAGTGTATTTTTCAGGGACGTTCTTTTCCAAGATGCTCTCCAGTTTCGGGCCCTCTTTTGGAAACTCTGGGAATTCGAAATACCGAGGCTCGCGAAAGCCGACCAAGAATATGCGTTCACGGTGCTGTGGAACGACGCTCCGTGCATCTATTATCTTGTAGTGAACTTGGTAGCCCAAGGCCTCTGTAAGAGTTTCGTAGATTACTTTGAACGTTCGCCCTTTGTCGTGGCTCTTGAGGTTCTTGACGTTTTCTAACACGAAAGCGGCCGGCTTATGGTAGTCGATGATGTCAGCGATGGAGAAAAACAGATTGCCCTGCTTCTCATCGTCAAACCCGTGTTTTCGACCGAGGCTGTTTTTCTTGGAAACACCGGCGAGGCTGAAGGGCTGGCAGGGAAACCCTCCGCATAAAATGTCGTGCTTTGGGACGTCTGCGACAGCGACGGAGTGAATATCGCCGTGCGGTTTCTCGCCGAAATTTGCGGCGTAGGTGATTTGCGAGAATTTGTCCCAATCGGACGAGAAAACGCATTCGCCTCCGACCTTCTCAAAGGCATAGCGGAAGCCCCCGATGCCGCAGAACAGATCTATGAAGCGGAGCGGCGCGGTTTTTACCGCACGACACCCCGCATCGTAACTCGCTTGTTCTTCTTCAAGTTGGCCTGATTTTTTGCTGCGCTGCGTGGTCATCAGTTGATCCCCTCGCAGAGTTCTGAAACGGAAGTTTTGAGTGCCTTCGCGATGCGAAGAGAGCTGAGTAAGCTGATGTTCCGCACGCCGCGCTCCACGCTACTGATGTAGGTGCGATCTAGGTCGGCTAGCTCGGCTAGTTTCTCCTGCGAGAGTTCTTTGGCGTCGCGTCGTGCGCGGACGTTTGAGCCAAATTTCTTAAGGGCGGGTTCCGGTGCGGGCATCCCGCGATATTAACTGGGTGACGACTTTAGGACCACGGACTATAGGTCTCATTTCGTGGTTAGCTGACAAAAAATCCCGCGCTGAAATGGCGCAGGATCGGAGGGAGCGTAAAAGTCTTCGCGTGTGTTTTAGACTAACTCAGTGCTCGCCCGGGATTTTCTTCGGGCCGACGCCGGACTTTATGTTTCGGGTGACGCGCTCGAAGGTGGGAGACGTGGGGTCTTTGAGGTCGAAGTCTTTCTCAGCGGTGAGGGTGATGTCGCGCGGCGTGATGTCGGTGATGGGGCTGTCGGGGAGGCCGTGGATCGGGGATTTTGTAAGCGGAGACGTCTGTGGAATCTAGTGAGGCCCTCTGGATGCTATGGCTGTTTTAGCCACATCACCTTGATTTCCTTCTCAAGCGGCTTGAATTCCGCATCGCCGGTGACGAGTTCGGCTTTTTTTCCCTTGGCGAGAGCCGCCGCGAAGGCGTCGGCGAGGCTTATTTTGTAGCGGGCTTTGAAATCGGCTGCGAGGTCGGCGAGCCGCCGGTCGGCGGCATGAAACTGAATTGGCAGCGTCGGGAGTTCGCGTTCGATCTCCGCCCAGCGGGCAGCTCCGTCCTTACGAATTACCGAATACTTCACTTCGGCATAGTTGACCTCGGTCATATGCAGCGGTGAATCGCGATCACTGGCTTTTTCAAGGAGTGCTGCGACCTGTTCTTCGCCCGGTTCGCCCCGTAGAAATGCGACGAGGGCGAAACTATCAAGCACCGGTGCGATTGCCATGTTTACGGTCCTCCAGCTCGAGTTCCTCGCGTTTCTGATCGGCCCACTCTTCGGCGAAGGGCTTGGAGCCTGGCTTGCGTTTGAGGATGCCCCTGAGGCGATTGATGGAATGCCGGGTGACGGGTTTTAGTAAAATTCCCTCGGGGGTAACTTCGATGACGGCTTTGGTGCCCTCCTCGATATGAAATAGTTTTCGAAGACGCAGGGGAATGACGACCTGCCCTTTAGTGGTAAACCAGACGGCGTCTGATGTGGATTCGGTGGCCATGAGGCCAATCCAGATTTATTATATTTATCCGTCAATGAAAACTAGTAAGAAAATAAATTATAATCCTACTTTCTAAATAAGTTAGAGTATTTCGATTAATCTGTCTTTGGCGGACAAACCGTTCAGTGCTCGCCGGGGATTTTCTTCGGGCCGACGCCGGGTTTTATGTTTCGGGTGACGCGCTCGAAGGTGGGGGCGGTAACGTCTTTGATGTCGAAATCTTTTTCGGCGGTGAGGCTGATGTCGCGCAGCGTGATGTCGGTAATGGGGCTGTCGGGGAGGCCGTGAATGACGCCGGCGTTGCGACTGCCTTCGATGGTGAGGTGGTCGAGGAGGATGTGGCGGATCGCGGGGACTTTGGTCGGGTCGCCTTTGAAGTCGGGGCGGTTGTTGTCCACGTAGTCGAGCTGGAGGGTGATGGCGGTCGCGACGTTCTTCATGGTGATGTCGGTGTAGCGCACGTTTTCGACGAGGCCGCCGGCGCCGCGCATGGATTTGATGCGGATGCCGGTGTCGGTGTCCTCGAAGGTGCAGCGGCGGACGAGCATGCCGTGGATGCCGGCGGTGGTCTTGGAGCCGATGGAGATGCCGTGGCCGTGGCGGATGGTGTTGTCTTCGATGAGCACGCGCGTGCCGCCGGATTTGATGACGATGTCGTCGTCGCCGGTGTCGATGTCGCAGTGGTGAATCCAGAAGTTGGTGCCGGGGCCGGGGTCGATGGCGTCGGTGTTGGGCGCGGAGCCGTCCCACGGGGCGCGGACTTTTACGCGTTCGATGGTGAGGTCGTTGATGTTTTTGGGGACGAGGTGAAACATCGAGGAGTTGGTGAACGTGAGTTCGGAGACGAGGAGGCGGTCGCAGCCGTTGATGACGACGAGGTGGGGGCGGCGGTAAACGATGCGGCCGGGCTGGGTCTTCGCGACGTTGCGCGCGGCGCGTTCGGACCACGCCCACCAATGCGCGCCGCTGCCGTCGATGGCGCCGGGGCCGGTGAGGGCGACGTCGTGGAGCTTGCTGCCGGTGATGAGCGGGTCGGGGACTTTGTAGGCGGCGTTGGCCTCAGCCTGAGTCTTGAACGATGCGGGATCGGGCAGGCCGAGTTCGGCGAAGGTCTCGGGGGCTTTGATGACGGCACCGGCGACGAGGTGAAGATCGAGATTCGAGCAGAGGGCGAACGGTGCGGTGATGAAGACGCCGGCGGGCACGACGAGGCGACCGCCACCGGCTTTGGCGACGGCGGCGACGGCTTTGGTGAACGCGGCGGTGTTGAGCGTGCGGCCGTCGCCGACGGCGCCGTAGTCGGCGAGGTTGAAGGTGCGGTCGGGAATTTTCGGGAGCGCGGGGCGGAGGTTTTCGATGGCGGAAACATCGACCGTGGTGGCGGCGGCGAAGGCGGTCGTGAGGGACGCGAGCGCGAGGGCGGTGAGGAGCGAAAGTGGGGGGGCTTTCATGGTGCGTGGATTATTTTTGATCTGGAACTCAGGAAGTCACGAACGGAGAGAGGCGAAGGGCAAGCGGTGCGCGTGGGGGAAAGATTCTGTTTAGGCGCGTTTGTGTTTTGGCGGGGGCCTGCCTAGGCTGGTTTCATCGTTGCGACGCGGTTGTCGTCGCGAGCCAACGGCTTCGTTTAACACAGCTTCTTATATGGAATTCAGAACATTGGGTGGGTCGGGATTTAAAGTGCCGGTGCTGAGTCTGGGGACGGGCACGTTTGCGGGGGGCGGGGAATTTTTCAAAGAATGGGGTAGCACGGGGCCGGCCGAGGCGACGCGGCTCGTGGACGTCTGCCTCGAGGCGGGGCTCACGATGTTCGACTCGGCGGACGTTTACTCGGCCGGACAAGCGGAGGAAGTCCTCGGCGCGGCGATCAAGGGGCGGCGGGACAAGGTGATCGTTTCCACGAAGGCGACGTTTCGCCATGGCGAAGGCCCGAACGATGTGGGCTCGTCGCGGTTCAATCTCACGCGCGCGGTGGAGAAGTCGCTGAAGCGTATCGGCACGGACTACATCGATCTCTTTCAACTGCACGGTTTCGACGCGCTGACGCCGGTCGAGGAAGTGCTGGGCACGCTCGATGAACTCGTGCGCGCGGGAAAGATTCGCTACATCGGCGTGTCGAATTTCTCGGGGTGGCATCTGATGAAGTCGTTGTCGGCGTCGGAGCGGCACGGCTGGTCGCGCTATGTGGCGCACCAGGCGTATTATTCGCTGCTTGGGCGCGAGTATGAGTGGGAGCTGATGCCGCTGGCGCTGGATCAGGGCGTGGGCGCGGTGGTGTGGAGTCCGCTGGGCTGGAGCCGGCTCACGGGCAAGCTGCGGCGCGGTCAGCCGTTGCCGGAGACGAGCCGATTGAAGAGTGCGCTCGTGGTGAAAAATGGGCCGCAGGTGACGGATGAACTGCTGTTCAAAGTCGTCGATGCGATCGACGAAGTCGCGAAAGAGACGGGCAAGACGGTGCCGCAGATCGCGATCAACTGGCTGCTGCAACGCCCGAGCGTGGCGACGGTGATCATCGGCGCGCGCAATGAGGAGCAGCTGCGGCAGAATCTGGGCGCGGTGGGCTGGAATCTCACGCCGGCACAGGTGGCGACATTGGACGCGGCGAGCGCGGTGCCGCTGACGTATCCGTATTGGCACCAGCGCGCGTTTGAAGAGCGGAATCCGAAGCCGGTGTGAGGGGCGGAATCGTTGAGAGTTGAGGGTTGGATGTTGAGAGATCGGAGGACGGAGAGGGCCCACGGAACACACGGAACACACGGAAAAATCGGAAGGAGGAGAAATCCGGAAAGCTGGAAGCTGGAAGCTGGAAATGGGAACGGAGAGTCGGAGTGGTCACCACGAAACACACCAAATACACGAAAGGCGGGGAGCGGAAGGGGGCGCACGACTACCTTGCGGTTCGGTGCGCGGCGGATTGAGTGCCCGTCATGCCTCGGATACTGATATTGAAAAAGCCGCTGCTCGATGGGATTCGGGCCATTGCCGTGTTTGAGGCGGCGAAGGGGTTGCTCGTGCTGCTGGCGGGGCTGGGGTTACTCAATCTTTTGCATCGGGACGTGCAGGCGGCGGCGGAGCAGTGGGTGCGGTTCAGCCATCTGAACCCGGCGAGCAAGTATCCGCGGATTTTTTTGGATGCGGCGGCGCAGACGACCGACGCGCGGCTTTGGTGGCTCGCGGCGGGCGCGGGTGCCTATGCGGTGGTGAGGTTTTTCGAGGCGTATGGACTTTGGCGCGGCCGCGCTTGGGCGGAGTGGCTGGCGCTTGTGGCGGGCGGACTCTATGTGCCGGTGGAGCTGTATCACCTCTGGCATCGTTTCTCGTGGGTGAAGGTGGGCCTGCTCGTCGCGAACCTCGCGGTGGTTGCCTACATGGCCTATGCGCTGATGCATCGAAAGCAGCAGCGCCGGGAGCTGGGCGGGTAAGCGGAGAAATCCAGCCGGAATCGGTGGGAGCGAGCTTGCTCGCGACTCCGTGGTAAACGTCG
>JANXLP010000029.1 GCA_025355125.1 Opitutaceae bacterium
CACATCGACGGTGGCACGGTAGTTGCGCCACGAGCCGACGCTGAGTTGCACGGTTTGGAACGTGCGATTCGTCTGCGCGCGCTTGGTCGTCGAGGAGCTCACGCCGCCGAGCGAGCCGTTGCCGAAGAGGATGGAATTCGGGCCGCGGCCGAAGTCGTAGCGCTCGAGGTTGTAGCTGTCGCCGTTGTTGAACTGCGGGAAAAAATTCCGCTGCGCGCGGCCGGCACTCGTGCCGCGGATCGTGTAGTTGACCGGCGACGCGAAGAAATTCTGCTGGCCGTTGTCCACGTTGAGCGTGCTGCTCGTGGCCCACTCGGCGGCGGCCTGGAGATCGGTGATGCCGAGCGCGTCAATGAACTCGCGCGTGATCACGGAGTAGGCGGCGGGCGTGTCGCGCAGGTCGCTGGCGAGGCGGCCGCCGGCGAGCGAACCGGCGGCGGCGAAGCCGTTGTCCTTCTCCGTGCTGACCTCAAAGGGCGTGAGCACGACGGCATCACTGGGGATCTTTTTTTCCTCCGCGGCGGCCTTTGGCGGCACGGGCGCAGAAGTCGATTGGGCATGGGCCGGGGCCACGGCCACGAGGGCGAACAATAGCGAGAGGGCAGTCGCAGGCACGGTCGGAACAGGCATAGCTAGCTTCATAGGGATGTAAGCGGAGGAGTTGACCGGGGTGCCAACGGCGCCTCGGGTGGGGATGCCCCAGCAGGGCACCTGAAAAAACCGGTGGCGAGGTGAATTCTTTAGCGAGAAAACGATTTCTCGGCGACAAAGACGGCAGCGCCCGCCGTATCGTGGAGCCGCAGGGTCAGCGTTGCCCCGGTCGGTCCCGGCCGCACTTCGCCCGAAAGAAATCCACCATGGCCCGTGCGTAGAAACCGGTGGTCGGGTCGCGGCTTTGTTTCGTTCCACCCTCCCGCGTGAGCATCGCTGGCGGCGCCTACACTCCACTCCTCAAGCCCCGTGGCGGCATCGCGTGAGACATACTGCCAGTGACGGTCGCCGGTGATCACGGTAAGATTGGGATACCGTGCGAGGAGCGAGCGAATCTTCGTGCCTTCGACCACGTAACCTTTGTTCGCATAGTTGTCGTCCTTGCTGGCGCGATCCGGCCCCACCATCGGTGTGGGCGTGATGACGACGCGAAAGGTAGCGTCGGACTTGGCGAGGGTTTCCTCGAGCCACGCAATCTGCCGCGCGCCAAGAATGCCGGGCGTCTGCGTGCGATCTTCCACAGCTGTGGTGCGAAAATCCCGGCCTTCCAGAAGCCACACTTGCAGGTGCCGGCCCCAACGTAGTGTCCGATACGGCGGCTCCGCCGACGCCGTTTGCTCGCGGAAGACACGCAGGCCGTCGGCAAAGGTGAAGTCACCCGTG
The DNA here is from genome assembly GCA_025355125.1 of Opitutaceae bacterium. GTDB lineage: Bacteria > Verrucomicrobiota > Verrucomicrobiia > Opitutales > Opitutaceae > Tous-C4FEB. The sequence goes on from JANXLP010000029.1 coordinate 1,375, forward strand.
CGATCCGCCGGATGCGAATCATTGGTCAGCGTATCGTGATCGTCCTTCATGAAAAAACTGCCGACCTGCCGGTGGAAATCGCGCAGCGTGGGAAATCCATACATCCGCGCCCAATGATAGCGCGCGAGATCTAGATTCAGGGCATGGACCGGACCGTGGTCATAGTAGACGGCGTCGCCCGTGTTGACGAAGAAGTCGGGCTTGAGCGCAAGCATGGCGGGATAGATCGCGAATCCGTCGACCCGGTCGCGATCTTCGTATTGCTGGCAGCTCATGACGGCGAAGGTCGCCGCCGCGTCGGCGCTGGCCAAGGGTGCGGTCACAAATCCACCGGTCGTCGTGCTCGTCACCGGGGCGTCGGCGCGCGGCCGGTCTTCGACCGCGACTTCATAACGGGTGGCGGACCGCAGCCCGGCCAGCGCAAAAACGGCGGTGAAGTCGCGGGCCGGATCGACGTCGCGCCAGGCGATCGCGGTCCACTCGCCTTCCCCGGCGGGCCGATAACGCACCCGCGTCTGGCCGGCTGCACCGAGCGCGGCGCCACGGATGGAGCCGAGGTCGGCGCCCGGAGGAAAGGTAATCACCGGACGGCCGTTTGGGTAGGCTTGGTTGTCGGCGAGCTTCAGCGATTCGCCGGTCGTGCGATCGGTGATCGTGGTTAGGGGAAGCGGACCGTCGTCCGCGATGCGGTCGGCCTTTTTCGTAATGCGGGTCCAGACCGTGATGGCATCGGTGGATGGCTCAGTGAGCTTAATACCGGTGGCCTGATGGGCCATGGCCGAGACGGCGGCAGCAGCGAACAGCGCATAGCGCCTGAGTGAACGGGTGAGTTTCATGGATGCGATGGGAGCTCTGCGGGCGCCCGCTGCGGAATTCAGGACGACTTCTTTTTCTTCTTGGTGATCTCATCCGCCCGACGCTGGTTCTTCGAGACGTCGATGACCGCAAATTCCCTCGGCCCGACGTCGTTGGCGAGCATCTCGGCGATGAGCGGATCCTTGTGCTCCACACCCCACGCGCGCAGCCGTTCGCGCAGGGCCAGCAGGGTCGCGCGGTGGGCCGGATCACGCGCGAGGTTGATCATCTCGCCCGGGTCGGTCTCCAGATCTACGAGCGATTCGCGATTCTGGCCGTGCGCGTAGACGCAGTATTTGTAACGTTCCGCGCGGAGCATGCGGCCCTGGGTCGTCGGCACGTTGCCATCGACGGGAAACGTCTGCGACATATTGTTCTCGACGACCACGTGATCGCGCCAGCCGTTCACTTCCTGGCCCAACGCGAGCGGGCGCAGACTCGGACCGGTGAGCCTCGCGGGCTGCGCGATCCCGGCGAAGTCGAGGAGCGTGGGCAGCACATCGGAGCCCGTGTTGGCGAGGTTTTGCACCACCCGCGCCGCGCGCTGGCCCGGAGCACTGATGATCAGAGGCACGCGGGACGACTCCTCGTAGAAAACGGTCTTCTGGTTAAAACCGTGGGCGCCGGCGCACTCGCCGTGGTCCGCGGTAAACACAATCACGGTCTTGTCTTCGAGGCCGGCGGCCTGGAGCGCGTCGAGCACCTTACCGAGCTCGGCGTCCACTTTTTCGATGAGCCGGTAGTAACCCCAACGCAGCGCCTGCCACATCTTCGGGTTAAAATTGCCGACGGGGAATTGGGGGTTCGCATGATAGCCGGCGCGGATTTTAGCCATGGTGTCGGGCTCGTCCCGCGGCGGCGCGAGGTTGGCCGGCGCGGGTGGCAGGCCCGTCGCCGGAGGCTCTTCGATCGGCCCGTTGTTCAGCTCCTGACCGCGCGCCAGCTCGCACACGTTGTGCGGGTTCAGAAAACTGACGACGAGCAGGAACGGCCGTGAGTGAGGCTGCGCGATGAAGGCGACGGCTTTGGCGGCGTTTTCGGCGTCGAGGTGACCGGTGTCGAGCGTGGCGAAACCATGCGCCGCCGGCGACTTCTCGTTGTAGGCCAGATGCCATTTTCCAAAATACGCGGTGTCGTAGCCCGCGCGCTCAAAGTGGGTGCCCATCGAGACAAACTCCGCGGGATTGAACTCCGTCGCGGTGTTGTCCGTGACCCCGGTCTCGTGGGGGTAGCGACCGGTGAAGATCGAGTTGCGCGCCGGCATGCAGAGCGGATTCGGCGAATACGCGCGGGCGAAAAGGGTGCCGCGCGCCGCGAGGCGGTCCATCGCGGGGGTCTTGAGATAGCGGTCACCCATCCGGCAGCTCATGGCGTCGGCCGACTGCTGGTCGGTCATGATGAAGAGCACGTGGGGCGCCGCCGCATGGGCGGTGACGATCAACACGGCGAGCGAGCTGCAACGGGCAAGGAACATTTTCATGTGGTAAATCGAGACAAGGGAGCGGGGCGAAATCGAAAGCAACAGGCGGGCCAACCTTAGAGGGCGTCTAAAAAGGTAGGGTTGCCTGCGGCGGATCGAAAGTGGCACGGGCGTCCCGCCCGTGGGTTCGGAACATGGGCGGGACGCCCATGCC
>JANXLP010000045.1 GCA_025355125.1 Opitutaceae bacterium
CGGAGTGCCGCATTTTCCGCTCCCAGATCGGCCGCAAAGCGAAAAACGAGTTGCCCCGGCTGGTCTCGGGCCTTTCGTTTGCGCGGTTTAGTCGCCACGGAATCCATCTTACACACAACTTGTTGCGCACGCTTCAATCCATGAAATCCAAATCGTCTGCATTGATCCTCACCCTGGCGCTCGCGCTGGGCTTCACCGGCTGCGCCAGCGTAGGCAACGAGACGCTCCGCAAAGAATCGGAGCAATCGGTCTCGCAAAAAATCGTCGAGGGCAAAACCACCAAGGCCGAGATCAAAGGCATGTTCGGCTCGCCGATGAAAACCACATTTACCGATGGCGGCTTGGAAATCTACACCTACGAACTCTCCAAGATGAGTGCCGATGCCATCAACTACGTGCCCATCGTTGGCCTGTTTGGCGGCTCCTCCAGCGGCACTAAGAAGGAACTGGTGATCCTGTTCGACGACAAGGGCGTCGTGCGCCGCTTCTCGATGAGCGAATCCCCGGTGAAGGTGAAGACCGGGATGTTTAACAACGAAGATTGAGCGGGACGCCCGGCGCTCCCTCCCTCCCGCCCCGGCCTCACCGCCGGGGTTTTTTTGCGCCTGTGCGAATTGGAACCGAGTTCCTTTAGCACTATTGTGCGAATAACGCGCACCGCGCGAATGAGTGGGTAACGCTCCCGGCGGATTCCATGGCATCCTGCGGGGGTGCCAAGGTCCTATCCCGATTCCTTAAGAGCCGCCGCCCTCCCGCGCTCAAGCCTTAAAGCAGGCGAGATCGGTGCCGTGCGTCTCGCGGCCAAGCGCGCGGCGGGCCGCCGCGAACTCGGCTTGGGCCACCCGCTCAACCCTGCCACCCTCCGCCGCGAGGTGCGGGCGTTGCACGCCGATCACGTGAACCTCGGCGGCGCCCTGCCGTTGCCCGCCTTGGATGCGCTTTCCCGTCGCCCGCTCTCCATGCTCGCTCGGCAGCTCGTCCGGGCCAACGCAGTCTTGGAGGCCGCACGATGAGCGGCCGCCCGCGTTGCACGGATGTGCTCGCCGCCTTCGATGCGAGCGAGCTGCACGTCGCCACGGCGGCAGATCGTTGCGCGCTCCACTGCCACACGCACCAGGGCACGGTCATCATCCGGCTCCCGCTGGCCGTGCTCGTGCAGCGCGCGCGCGGTGCGCTCGATGGCAACGGCCATCCCTTCCCCGTGGTCGAGGATAGCGCCGCCAAGTCGGATCGGCTCTCCCGCGAGTGCGCCACACCCGTGGAGCCCCCGCTCAAGAAATTCCCCGGCCGCGCGCTCAAGCCCGAGATCGCCTCGGCCTACCGCGCCGCGTTCGCCGATTACCTCAGCGGCATTTTCCGCACCAAGCTCGCGGCGATCACCCATCACCTTTCGGTGGATCGCTACGGCGCCTTCGCCTCGTGGTGCAACCAAGACGAGCAGCGCGCCTATGCCGCCGCCTACCCACGTCCCGTGCTCAAGCCCTCGGGCAAGCTGTGAGAATTTCCTCCCATGAAAAATAAAATCCTCCGCCTCCTGCTTGTTTTCGCGTGCTTCGCGTGTTTCGCGGGCCTCACCGGCTGCGATGCCGATAACAACGCCGTCTTCAAATCCGCCGAGGTCTCCGCAGGCACCGTGCAGCAGGATTCGGTTTCCTTGGATGGCAAGCTCGTCGTCGTCACGCCCGAGATGCGGGCCATCATCGACCCGGCCAAGATCATCAAGGCCGGCACGCCCGTCACCGAGAAGAAGGTCGAGGTCACGCCCGCCGCGCAGGTGGTCGTCAACGCGATCAAGTATCTGCCGGTCCCTTACGCCGATCTGGCGAGCTACGCGCTCAACGGCCTCCTCGCCATCGCCGCCGTGTGGCTCAGCAAGGGCAAGTCCACCGCCACCAAGGCCAACATTTCCCTGGTGAAAGGCGTCGATACCTTCCGCGACATCCTCGATCAGACCGAGGTGGGCGCGAAGCTCGACGAGCACCTCACCACCACGCTCAGGGCCCAGCAGGAGAAAGACGGGGTGCAGGCCATCGTAAAGCTCCTGGTCGAGCGCTACTCCACGCCCCCCAAGCCGCCCGCCGCGTCGCTCACCGCCGCCGCGCTCAAGACCGCGGCGTAATCGCCCGCCTCCGCCCTCGCCATGCCTCCCGCCGAATCCACGTCGCTCATCAACACCCTCGCGTCCAACCCGGTCCTCCTGGTGGTCGGCGCGCTGGTGCTGGGCCTCATTGCGTTCGGCGGGGGCTTCGGCGCGCTGCTCCTGCTGCGGAAAAATCTAGCCGGCGAAATCAAACGCGAACTCGCCGACCAGAGCGACCCGCAGCAAGTGCAGGTGCAGAATCCGCTCACGGTAAAACCGCACGTCGAGTTCGCTTCGATGGATTCGCATCGCGAGCTGGCGAAGCAGGTCGCCGAGTTGCGCAGCGAAGTCAGCACCGGCTTCGCCCGGCTCGATCAGAAACGCTCATCCTCCATCGCCGGCCTGCACGATGATTTGCGCGACGCCGTCGCCGATCTCCGCACCGAGATGAAGTCCGACAACACCGGGCTCAACACGCGTATCACGGAAGTCCTCGCCGCCGTAAGTGAGCTGAAAGGCCGCATCAGCGGCCTCATCCAAAAATGACCGCCACCGAGCGCACCTTCCTTCTCAAGCGCGCCGTCCTGCGCGCGCTGGCCGATTGCCGTGGCTTCGCCGTGCTGGAGACCGCGCTGCACGAGGCCGTCGCGATCAAGGTCGATCACCTCCAGCCCAGCACGGCGGAGATCGACGCCGCGCTGCGCACCGTCGACACCGAACGCCTCAGCGTGGGCATCCCCACCGAGCGCGGGCGCAAGGTAAAACTCACCGATGCGGGCAATCTCTGGCTCGCCGAAACCCCATGAAGACGCCCACGTCCCGCACGCTCTGGATTCTCTTCGCGGTGATCGTGCTCGTGCACGTCGTGTTCGTCGCGCTCATCCTCGCGGGCCAGCCGCCCGCCACCCCCCTTCCCGCCGCCTCGATCCGCGCCCACGCCGCCCGCCTTGTTCGCGCGCCCGCACCGGATCACGCGAGCGTGGTTGGCCCTGCACGGCCAGAGTTTCGGAACGCCGCCGCTCAACGGTGGGACTCTGAGCCGTCAGCCCGTTTCGTGTCTCTCAACTCTCAACTCTCAGCTCTCAACTTTGCCGCGCACGGCGCGGCAATTCGCAATCCGTCCGCCGGTTCCCGCGCAAGTTCGGGGCCGGGGTTTTCTCCATGTTACCCGGTTAAGGAATCCGGCGCGCGCGACAACGCGCTCATCCTGCCGGCGGACGGTTTAATTTTCTCCGCCTCACCAAATGTATGAGCAAAGCCAAAGCACGCGGCGACGCGGTCCTCAAGACATTGCCCGATCCCCTGCAAGCGGAGCTGTATGCCCGTTACCAGAAGCAGAGCGGTCCCGCCGTGGTTGCATGGCTGCGCGAGACGCACGGCATCAAGTCCAACACCGCCTCGCTCTCAAATTTCTCGCACTGGTTTCCGTTTTCGCGGCCCTTGGAAATGTCGGCGAAGTTCGCGGAGCAGTTCAAGGCGGCGCTCAAGCACGATCCGAATCTGAAACTCAATGCCGAGGAATTGTCCTTGGCGGGCCAGATCGCCTTCGAGCAGCAGGCGCTCCAGATGCAGGATTTGGAGGGTTTCGTCGCATTGCGGAAAGTGCGCTTGAAGGAGGCGGAGCAGTCGCTCAACGCGCGCCGCATTGTGATCCTGGAGAAGCAGGCCGCGCTCGCGGACAAGGCGGCGTCGATCACCGGCAATCAGGAACTATCGGACGAAGAGAAAGCGGCGCAGATGCGCGCGCTCTTCGGCATGGGCTGATCACCGCGATGGCCAACACCCAAAAAGACGCGCTCGAAAAACTGCGTGTGCAGGTCGAGCGGGCGAACAAGCAGTCGCGCGAGAACCGTGCGTGGGCGATGGAGCTGCCGCAATTGCGGGAGCTGGCGCTCAAGCACAAGCTCGGCACGAATTTCTCCGGCTGGAAAAATCCCTACCCGTCAAAAGACCCGCGCTCGCTCCTGCTGGAATATCAGTTCGCCAGCTTCCATGACCGCAGCCGATTCAAGGCTTCGCTCCAGTCGCGCCAGACGGGCAAAGATTTCGTGATGCAGGGCGAGGCGGTCGAAGACTGCTATCTGCGCCCCGGCACGAAATGGATGTTTGCCGCTCCTTCCGAGCGTCAGTCCCTCGGCTCGCTGGAGCAGGGGAAGATTTGGGCCGAGGCGTTCGGTCTGATGATCGAAGATTTCAAAATCGAGCGCGAGGGTGGCTCTCAGGCTCTGCTCAAGAGTGGCGAGATCGTGCTATCGAATCGCTCGCTCATGACGGCGGTCCCCGGTCGGCCTGATACGGTGCGCGGCGCGAGCGCCAACGTCGGCCTCACCGAGTTCGATTTCTTTGAGCAGCCCGCCGAGACGTGGCGCGCGATCCTGCCCTCGATCACCAATCCTCTGCGCGGTGGTGAGAAGCGCGTGCGCATCGTCACCACGCCCAACGGCAAGGGCGGCGCGATGCACAAGATTTGGACCAAGGAGCCGACCGCGAAGCTCACGTGGTCGAAGCATCTCGTCACCATTTACCACGCGGTCTTGATGGGCCTGCCCGTGGATATCGAGCAACTCCGCGAGGCGCTCGATGATCCCGAGGGCTTCGCCCAGGAGTGCGAGTGCGAGTTTCTCGATTCGTCGAATGTGCTCCTGCCTTACGATGTGATCGCGCTCGCGGAGAGCGCAGAGGCGCACGAGTTCTGCGATCCCGCATTCTTCCAAGCCAATGGAGGCAACCGCGTTTATCTCGGGATCGACTTTGGCCGCACCAACGACCCCACCGTGTGCTGGTCGTTGGAGGAGGTCGGGGACATCGACTGGACGCGCGAAGTGCTGTGCGAGCGTGGCATGTCCACGCCCAATCAGATGACGATGCTGCGCCAGCGCATCGCTCGCGCCACGCGTGTCTGTTTCGACTACACCGGGCCGGGCATCGGTCTGGGCGATCTCATGGTGCAGGAGTTCGGTGAGTATAACCCCACGAAGCACCTCTTTGGGAAAATCGAGCTGTGCACGTTCACTGCCGGCCTCAAGCGCGAGATGTTTCCCACGCTCCGCCAGCGGTTCGTTGCACCCACCAAGCTGCGCGTGCCCATCTCCATCTCCGTGCGGGAAGACCTGCACGCGATGAAACAAATCGTCCGCAACGGCGAATACTCCTACTCGGCTCCGCGCACTGCCGAGGGCCACTCGGACCGCTGCACCGCCCTTGCGTTGGCTGTGCGTGCCCGTGGGAACAGCACGGGCGGCGGTTCCTTCACCGCCGCCGATCTGGCCGCCGTCGTCCTTGGCGGTGGGTTCACCGGCACGGCGTTCCCCCGGCCCCAAATTCGCTTCTCATGACCCCCCTTTCTTTTCGATTTAAGCCGTTTGGCCGTATCTACGGCCCAACCAAGGCCACTTCCGGCCTTGGCGGCGCTTTGCAAGGTGTCTGCACGGCCCTCGCGCGGGAGGTTAAATGCCTATGAGCGCGCCCATCCTCGCCCGCCTGGCCCGTTCCGCCAAGCTCGCCCGGCAATCCGTGGGGGCTCTGTTCACCGGCCCCGCCGGTCCGGTCGGCAGCATTCAGGACTTCCACGGCGCCGGCTTCTTCGCCGGGCGCAAGTCCTCGCCGCAGGAGGTCCGCCTCATCCTGGAGCAGGCCGCTGCGGGCAATCTCCCCGCGCAATGGGATCTGTTCGCCATGATGGAAGACACGTGGCCCCGGCTGGCGAAGAACCTCGCCGAGCTGCGCCGGTCCGCCGCCCGCGCGTCCTACGCCGTGCAGCCCTACGCCGTGCGCGGGGCCAAGCCCACCGAGACCGCCAAGGCGCGCGCCGCCCTCGTCGATGAGGCCATCCGCCAATGGTGGCCGCGCCCCGGCACGCTGGAGCTGTCGTTTGAGGACACCCTCTTTGATGCGCTCGACGCCTACGGCAAAGGCACCGCCGTGCTGGAGCTTCACTGGCATGCGACCGAAGACGGCATCGTGCCGCGCTGCTCCCACCTGCTCGCGCCCCGGCGCTACGGCTGGAACGCGGCGGGCAACGAACTCGGCCTCCTCACGGGCGAGGGCGCGGGCTGGGCTCCGTTCCCGGAAGATCACTTCCTCGTCGGCATGTGGCGTGCGCGCTCCGGAGCGCCCGGTGCCACCGCCGTGTTGCGGGCGCTCGCGCCTTATTGGATCGGTGTCACCTACGGCTGGGAGTGGCTCCTTTCCACCGCGCAGCTCTTCGGCGTGCCGTTCCGCTGGGCGACGTTTGACAAGAGCCAGCCTGGCATCGGTGCGCAGCTCAGCGCGATGCTCGGGCAGATGGGTTCCGCCGGCTATGCGGCGTTTCCCGATGGCACCAAGCTCAACTTCGTGGAGGCGGGCAAAACCTCGTCCGACAATCCCCAGGTCGTCATTCAGGCGCTCGCCGACAAAGCGTGCGACCTCCTGATTCTTGGTCAGGAGCTTTCCGGTGGCGCACAGGCTGCCGGCCTCGGTGGCGGTGCCGCCGGTCTGCAAGGCGGCGTGCGTGCGGATCGGTTGCAGGCGGCGGCGCAGTGGTGTGCCGATCTCCTCAACTATCAACTCGTGCCCGCGATCCTGCGCGCCAACTGGGGCGACACGAGCGAGCCGCCGCACATCGTCGCCGATGTCGATGATGAGCCCGATCCCCTGAAACTCGCGGAGCGCGACAAGGTCCTCCTCGATGCCGGCATCCAGCTCCCGCGTTCGTGGTTTTACGAGCGCCACGGCATTCCCGAGCCGGTCGATGGCGAGGAGACGATCACAGGCCGCGCGCAGCCCGCGCCCGGCGGTTTCGGCGCACCCGCGCTGCCGGCCATCGCAAATACTCCTCCGCCCGATGCCATCGCCGCCAAGGCCACGGCCACGGGCACGGAGGCCATCTTCCAAGCCAATGCCGCCGCCGCCACCTTGGCCGCGCGCCGTCCGGTCTTTCGCGATCTCGCGCAGCGCCTCGCCCAACTCTCCGCCGCGACGGATGACGCCGCGCGCGCCACGCTCGCCGCCAAGTTCAAGGCCGATTCCGCGCAGCTCTACGGCGCCATCGTGAAGGCGGAGCCCGCGCTGGCCGAGACGACCGCCAACATCATCGGCACCGCGCTCCTCTCCGGCTTCGCCGATGCCGCCGCCGCCAAACCTGTTTCCAAATGAGCCCCACCACCGCGCCCATCCTCGCCCGTCTCAATCCCCAGGTCCTCGCCGAAGGCACATTGCCCACGGAGATCATGGCATTCCCCGCTGGCACCAACACGATCAACGCTTCGCAGAGCGGTAAGCCGATCACGAAGACGATCCTCGTCGGGCCGGACACGGCGGACGCGATGAACACGGCGCTCAAGGCGCATCTCACGGCCTCCCCGCAAAAACCCTATTTCGATTTCGATCACGACGACACGCGGGCCAGCGCCTGGCCGCAGTCCTATCGCTGGGAGCCCGGCACTTCCGAGAAGCCGGCGGGCGTGTATGCCGCCGTCGAGTGGAGTGCTTCCGGTTCCGGTGCCGTGCTCGGCAAAGACTACCGCTCGTTCTCCCCGGCCTTCCACGTCGATGAGTCGAAACCCGCCCGCGTGATCGGCGCGCCGCTCAACATGGGCGGCCTCGTGAACGCTCCCGCGTTTCGCAAGCAGGCCCCGATCTGGGCCGCTGATACCGACCCCACCCTTTCGGCGGCGCTGCCGCTCAATCCAAACCAAAATCCATCCACCATGACCGAAGCAGAAACTCAGGCAGCCGCCGCTGCCGCCAACGCCGACGCCCTCAAGGCCAAGGAAACCGTAACCGCGCTCACGACCAAGGTCGAAGCGCTCCTAGCCAAGGAGACCGCGCGCGTGAAATCCGATGCGGCCACCAAAGTCGCCGCCGCCGTGAAGCGCGGTGCGCTCCCCGCAAAAGATGAGACCATCCAAGCCAAGTGGCGCGGCCTCATCGAAGCCGATGCCTCGCACGGCGAGCTGCTCGACAGCATGGCCGGCAGCGGCCTGCTCAATAACGTCACCTCGCCCGGCGGCCATATCGTCGTGAAGGCCGGCGCGGTCGAGGTGCTGAAAGCCTACAGCGAGGCGAAGACTTCACTGGATCGCGCGGCGATCTACGCGAAAGACATCTCCCCGCTGTTCAGCGAAGGCGGCTTCTCCCTGGGGCCAATCCTCGCCGCCAACTCCCTCGGGACCCTCTCGACCTCGCTCGTCGTGCAACGTGCTCTCACCCTGCTGAAGTTCTCGTATCCCTGGCTGCAGAAGATCACGACGGACTTCTCGCCGGAAAATGCGGCCTTCAATCAGGCGATCATCACCCGCTTGAAGGGCGCCCTCGTCGCCAACGCCTTCGTCGCTGGCACGGGCTACGGTGCGAACAACGCGGGCACGACCGACGTTTCCGTGACACTCAACCAGCACGTGGGCGTTCCGGTCACGTTCAACGTGAACGAACTCGCGAGCACGACCCGCGATCTCTTCGGCGAGCAGGCCGAGGGCATGCACTACGCCATCGGCACGAAGATCGTCGATTACCTGTTCACGCTGCTCACGGCGGCGAACTTCACGAACCACACCGACTCGAAGCTCTCGCTCTTCAATCGGTCGAAGATGACGGCGATGGCGAAAGCGCTCGGCAACCGCAAGGTGGGCCAGATGGGCCGCTTCACGCTGCTCAATCCCGACTTCTTCGAGAAGCTCGGCCAGGACAGCTCCCTCGTGCAGCTCGCGGCCTACCAGAAGCCCGAATACCTCACCGAGTATCGCCTCCCGCGCGTCGCCGGGTTCGATCCGTTCGAGGCGCAATCGCTGCCGGCCAATGCCGAGGACCTCGCCGGCTTCTCGGGCACGTCCGAGTCGCTCGCCCTGGTCACGCGTGTGCCGAACGACTACGCCGCCGCGTTGCCCGGTGCCAGCAATGGCACCGTGTCCACGGTGACGAACATCGACACCGGCATCTCGGTGCAGCTCGTGCAGTTCGTCGATCACGTGAAGGCAGAGGCCAACGCCCGCGTCGCTCTCATGTTCGGCGCTGCGAAGGGCAATCCCGCCTGCGGCGAGCGTCTCGTCGTCCTCGCCGAAGCCTGAACCTAGCTCCCGGTTGTTTCCTCAAGCTCTGCGCGGAAGCGCGCAGGGCTTTTTGGAACCCACCAAAAAAACATGCCAAAGAAAATCTCAGTCACCATCGGCCGCACCGTCGGCTACGTTCTCCCCGTTGGGCACAATCGCTCGGGCGAAGTCGTGCCGGCCGTTGTCACCCGCGTCTTCACCAAAGGCAGCGACATGGTGCAGCTCACGCCCTTCATCGACGTGGCGAATGATCGGCCCATGTCCCACACCGACTGCAGCTCAGTCCATTTCGACGAGACGAAGCAGCCGCGCACCTGGCACTGGTTGCCGCGCGAATAACGAGGACGTCGCTCGCCGTGCCCAACTGGATCACCATCATCCTCGCCGATCTCAACGACGCCCGCGTCGCGGAGCTGATCGCGGTCGTGCGCGAGGAGGCACTCGCCGTTGGCCAGGGCGATCCCATGCCGCGCCGGATCACGACGGTCACCGATGAGCTGCGCAACGCGATTGCCTACGGCGGCAAGCCGCTCGATGCGAACGCCACCACAATCCCGAACGGATTGAAGGACCTCGCCGTCGAGAAGATCTTCCGGGGCCTCAAGGGTCGGTTGCTCATCGCGCTCACCGATGACGAGGTTCGCGCCGAGGCTCTTTATCAGAAGCGCCTGGAACAGCTCACGCGCGGCGAATGGCCCGTCGATGTTCCCGACACCGCTCAGGAAACCCCGCCGGTCACGCCGTCAATCGGCTACTTCGGCAGCGAAACCCCTTTGCGCCGCTGAGCATGATCTCCCCCGCGCCCATGCCTTTCAAGGAAGCGCTCGACGCACAGCAGTTGAAGACGCTGCTCGCGACGACCGGCAACACCGCCGACTTCCGCCGCCTCGCCGCGCTGGAGCCCGATATTCTCCGCCGCGCGCAATTCTCCGCGCGCACGACGAGCGTCGAGCTGCTGCAGCGTTACCAGGACATCGAGTCCGGCATTCTCTCCGGCCGGCTCGACCAGGCGTCCGCGCGGCTCTCCATCAAAGAGCTGCTCGCCGAGATGGGTTATCAGCCCGATCCGGAGCATGCAGGCGGCCTGCAGGACCTCAGCAGCTCCGACCGCATCAACCTCAAGATCGAGACCGACACGGCCGTCGCGCGCGGCGCGGGCTGGTATGAGCAGGGCATGCAGGCCGACGTCCTCGACGAGTGGCCCGCGCAGGAACTCTACCGCGTCTCGTCTCCCCAGGGCGGCGCGAAGGCCGAGCGCGATTGGGCCGCGCGTTGGGAAAAAGTCGGCGGCGAATTTTTCGACGGCCGTATGATCGCGCTGAAGACGGACCCGATCTGGAACCAGCTGGGCGACTCCTCGATCTTCCCCGACGGCCTCGGCAACAAGTGGGCACCGTTCGCCTTCAACTCTGGCATGCGCCTCCGCGACATCCCGCGCGATGAGGCGGAGTCCCTCGGCCTCATCGAGGCCGGCACCGAATTATTTCCCCAGCCGCTCGACCTCAACGCAGATTTGCAGGTCTCGCCCGATGTGCGCGACGCCGGCCTGCGCGACGTGCTCGGTGCCACCGGCCTCGGGGAGTTCGAGGGCGACGTGTTCAAATTCCGTCCCGTCGCATGAAAGCACCCGCTCTCAGCTCTCAACTCTCAGCTCTCAACTGATCCCCATGCCCGGCGTAACCATCATCCTCGACGAGGCCACTCCGCTCCTGGCGGGCGTGCGCACCCTGGCACAGGCGCAGGGCCTCGCGCTCGTCGGGGCTCGCGCGGCCGCGATTGTCGTGCGTCAACATCTCTACGGCCTCGATGCCCAGCGCCACAAATACGGCAGCCACTTCTATCGGCAGGCCGGTGACAGCGTCTCGACTGGTATCGCGCCCCAGGGCGCAGTGGTCTCGATCAACCATCAGGGCTTCCGCCAGCGCCTGCAGGGCGGACGCATCGCGCCCGGTCTCGGCAAAAAATATCTCACCCTCCCGGCTTCTCCCGAGGCCCAGGGTAAGCGCGCGGGAGAATTCGCCGGCCTGCGCTTCGCCATCGTGCCCGACCAGTCCACTGCCGGCGGCACTCTCCGCCCCGCGCTCGTGCGCGACGCACAGACGGAGATCCGCATCTCGAAGCGCAAGAAGAAGGACGGCACGTTCTCTTTCACCGCGAAGCCTGTGCGCGAGCTGCATCCCGAGGTGATGTTCTGGCTCGTGCGCTCCGTCACGCAGCGTGCCGATCCCTCGGTGCTGCCCTACGACGAGCAGTTGGCCTCGGCCGCCACCGGCGCGATCTCCGCGCGCTTTACCCGGCTCGCCCTGCGCCGCGCCCGCGCCGCCGGTTACGAGCCCGATCCGGAGGACCTGGCATGAAGACGCTGGAAATCTTCGAGGCCCTCAAGGTCGCCCTGCAGGCCATCCCTCTCGATGCCGAGACAGCGGGAGACGAGCCGCTGTTTGAAACCGTCGAACTGGCGGCCAACCGGAACCTCGCGAAGCAATTCACCGAACTCCTCGCGCTCAAAAGCCGCGTGTGCCTGGTCGTGCCCCTCCGGATCGTGCGCACCGTGAGCGAGGGCGGACAGCTTTCCGTGCTCGGGACCAAGATGGCCGAGGTCGCCATCATCTATTCGGACCGCTCGTATTTCAAACCGTCGCAGAAGACGACCTTTGGTTCCGACAAGAACCTGGGCCTCTTCGCCACCGACGAGAAGATCGAGACCGAGCTGTGTGGGAAGGCGCTCTCGCCCTTTGGCGGCACCGTCCCCGGAGACAGCGACCCGATCACTCTGAGCGATGGCGAACAGGCTGCGCTGCCGGGCCGCACCGCCTGGCTCATGACGATCTATGTGCCCATCGGCATCATCGCGACGGCCGTCACCTACGACTGATTTTTTCCGCAGTTAAAATCCACCACCACCCACCATGCCTACGCTCACGCTCACTCCGTCATTCGACAAAACGAAAACCGTCAACGCCCGCTGGGCGCGCTTCGACTTCACCGCCGCTGGCGGTGCCCTGGTCGCGATCTCCTGCAAGATGATCGACTTCGATTCCAAACTCGAAACCGCCGTCCTCAAGCAGCCCGGCGCGGACGATCTGATCCACGATGCCGACGAGGTCGAAGTCGGCGTCGAGGAAACGATCACCCTCGTGGACATCGAGGAGATCGATCTCGTCCTCACCGCGCTGGGCGGTCTCAACGGCTTGAAGAAGGGCGTGGGCAAGGCCTACGTGCGCGATCCACGCGATGCGAAGGGTGCTGCCGGCAAGGTGCGCTACCTCGTGAGCGCTACCGGTTCGGCCGACTTCGCCTGCAGCCTGCGCCGGCCCGACGGCGCGGTGCGTATGGGCGGCGCAGATTTCTCCAAGACCTCGCTCACCGTCCGCAACCTCTCCGGCGCGAAACTGCTCTGGACCGCCAACGCCGCCGCGCCGGACACCGTCGGCTAAACCGCCGCGCCGGCTCCTCGATTGGCCGCTGATGGTTAGCCATCGGCGGCCCATCCTTCCGGCCCCTCAACCCTCAACTTTCATCTTTCAACTTCCTTCGCATGTCCTCTGCCCTCGCCACCCTTTTCGCCGGCGTCGTCCTCGACGGCCGCGACCCCGAACACGCACTGATCCTCCTCATCGATGACAGCCAGCCCGTCGTGCGCGTGCGCGACATGCCCGCCCGCCATCATATCGCGATGGTCGATCTCTTCGACCTCGGCCGCGAAGCCGATCTCATTGCACGCTGCGTGCAACGCCTCGAAAACGAGGCGTGGCTCCCCGTCGAGCCTGAGTGGGTCGATGCTCTCACCCCGGAGAGTCACCGCCGCCTCGCCGAGTTGGGGGAGAAGGTAAATTTCGATCACGTGATCGCTACCGCGCAGCGGCAGATCACGCGGGCGGAGGGGATGCGCGAGATGAAGACGCGGATGGCCGAGACCATGTGCGCCCCGATGCTCAGCGTCATGCGCACGGAGTTTGGCTCCTGGACCTCGTCGCTGACTGCTGCCTTGTCAGCGGCGGCTGCCGAGAAGCCCTCCTCGACGAGCCCGTAAGCTGGCTCCTGCACCTCCGCCACCGCCATGCGATCCATGATGCCTGCCGCGCCAAAACCCAGGCCCGCACCCACCTCCTCGCCGTGCAAGCGGGGATGGTGGGCGGCGAGGCCGGCCGCGCGCTCAATGATTTCTTCGGTGAAATGGATGCCGTGATCGTGCGCGACGTGTTCGCCACGCCTGAAGAACGCGCGGCCGACCTCGAATCCGCCGCCATCGCCGCCTTCGACCGTATCGACGCCCTCTCCAAATCCTAATCCCCGTCAAACGGAGCGCACCAAGGCCCACGGAAAACCCACACGGTGAACAGCACCGCTGCCAGGGCGAAACATCCGAGCACGAAAAACATGGTCCCGCACTGCTAGCCATCTCCCTCCCTCCACTCAAGCCCAACCCGCATGTCCGCCACCGCCGCCAAACTCGACATCCTCATCTCCATCCAGGCGAAGATGGATGAACTCCTGAAATCGCAGGAGGCGTTTCGCGCGACCAAGAATGAGGCCCAGTCTTTCGGCAACATGCTCAAGACCGGTCTGGGTATCGACATCGCGCGGCGCGGCATCGAGGGCTTCGTCGCGGTGCTGCGCGGTAGCGTCGCCGCCGCCTTCGCCATGGCGGGCAAGATCAAGGACCAGGCGGAGAATCTGGAAATCTCCACCGAGGCCTACCAGGTCCTCGGTGCCACCATCAAAGACGCGGGCGGCGAGATGGAATCTCTCACGCTCCTCATCGCCACCAATAACCGCAGCCTGGCCGAGGCGCGCACCCTCGGCAGCGGCGCCGCCTCGGCCTATCGCAGCCTCGGTCTCGATCCCGCGCAATTGGAGGGCCTCTCCGTGGAGCGCCGCCTGGAGACCATCGGCCGCGCGATCAACGGGGCCAAGGATCAGACGGCCGCCTACGGTGCGGCCTCGCAGATCGTGGGCACGCGCAACCTGCCCACCATGCTCGGCGCGCTCCGCTCCCTCGCGACCGATGGTTACGACAAGCTCACTGAGGCCGCGCGCGCCGCCGGTCTCGTGATGGAGAGCGATACCATCCAGCGCCTGGACAAAGCGCAGAAGCAGCTGGAGAAATTTAAGCAGTCCATCGCCGTCGCCGCTGGTGAGGGCGTGGGCGCTCTGCTGGAAGCCTCGCCCAATGCGCTGGCCGATACCATGCGCGGCCTCATCACCGTGGCGGCCCTCACCAATAGCATCGTGCGAGGTGTCGCCGCCTTCGTCGCCAACGGGGCCAACATTCTTGCGGGTCGTCCCACCTCCAGCATTGGCGAGGTGGATGCGGCGGATAGAGCGAAAGCAAAGGCTGAGGCCGCCGCCGCCGAAGCAGCGGAAGCGAAAAAACGAGAAGAAGCCGCGAAACATGCCGATATCGTAAAGGCGGATCAGGCCGAACTCATCCGGCTCACGGCACTGCTCACTGATGTAACCGTCCGTTCCTCGATCTCAGAATCGGATGCGTTGGCCACCAACGAGCGCAAGCGGCAGGATAAAATCGCGGCGCTCAAAGATGAAATCGCTCTCCGCCGGGCGCTCTACGATGCCTTGGAGAAGACGCGGACGTATGAAGCCGATCTCCCCGCGCTGGATGCCAAAATGGCCGGCCATGAGTATGCGGCGGTGTCGGCGAAAACCCAGCTCGATGCATTGGAGGGAGCGCCGGTTAAAGGAGTGCAACCCGTGATGGCCGATGGATCGGCTCCCACGTTTACGTCGCCCCAGCGGCACACCAAAGCCTTTCTCAATTCCGCAGACGCTGCAGCCAACACCGAAAATCCCGCCGCCAACCCCGACACCTACCTGCAAGCCGGCGAAGGCGTGATGGCGGGGTTCCAAAACTGGGTCACGCAGGCGGGCTCCGTGGGCGAACAGATCGCAGCTTCTATCCAAGGCAACCTCGGCGGCGTGGTGAGCAATATCTCGAACGAACTCACCAACTGGATTACAAAGTCGCAGACGTGGGGCCAGACACTCTCGAACATCGGACGGAGCTTCGGCATTTCGATGATTCAGGCGTTCATTCAAATGGTCGCGCAGTATGCGGTGAGCAAAACAGCGATGTTTGCGCTCGATGTTATTTTCGCCGGGAAATCTCTGGCTCTCTCGATGGCCAGTGCCGCGAAGTCGCTGCTCGCTTGGTTGCCTTCAGCGGTCGCCGCTTCGATTTCTTCCTATGGCATTGCGGCCGCTGTCGGGCTTGCCGCTGTCATCGCCGTTCTCGCGAGCTTTGCCGACGGCGGCTATACCGGAGACGGCGGAAAATATCAGCCGGCGGGCGTTGTGCATAAAGGCGAGGTCGTGTTTTCCCAGGCCGATATCTCACGCCACGGCGGCGTCGATGCCGTGGAGTCCATGCGCCTCGGCGGCCCGAG
>JANXLP010000048.1 GCA_025355125.1 Opitutaceae bacterium
CCCTTTCATCTCCGATCCCCCGGCCTTGGATTCTTTCATCCCCTCACTCTACAAGTTTTTGAACCTCCCGTCGTCATGTCCAAGTTGAACGCTTACCCTTGAGCGCCTCTTGGGCGGCGATTGCGGCGATGAAGCTGGGCGGGCCCTGATAATACTTTTTCAGCTTTTCTAGCAACTCGGGCTGGGCGACGCCGTAGCCGGCGCGAAAGCCGGCCATGCCGAAAGCTTTCGAGAAGGTGTGTGAGACGATCAGGTTTTTCCGCAGCTTCACCAGCGGCGTCACGGTGCTCGCTTTGATGCCGGCGTCGGAAAGTTCGAGGTAGGCCTCATCGACAAACACGATCACGCGCTCCGGCACCGCCATGATGAACTGTTGCAGTTCCTTCGGATCGGCGATCACGCCGGTGGGGTTGTTCGGGTTGCAGACGTAGGCGATGGTCGTGTTCTCGTCGATCGCGCGAAGCATCGCCTTGAAATCGGCGCCGCCCTTCTCGTTCACGTAAACGTATTTGATGTTGCCGCCGTAGCTGGTGAACGCGCCCGTCAGCTGCGGGTAACCGGGAGCACAGTTGACGACATTTACGCCCGGCTTGCTGAAAGCCGCTGCGGTCATGAGCAGCACGGGACCGGAGCCAGCCGTGGGCAGAATGAAATTCTCCGGCACGCCTTCGCGGGCGGCGCAGAGCTTCACCATCTCATCGACGGCGTCGCGATTGTAGTAGTTGCCCATCTTGATCGCCTTGATGACGGCGGCCTCGGCTTTGGGCGTGAAACCGAAGGCGTTTTCATTGCTGCCGAGGCGGACCGGTCCGTCTTCGGGAGAAACCGGAGCGGCCTGAAGACGGAATGCGCTGGCGAGGACGAGCGCGGCGGTGAGCGTGCAGCGCGAAGCTAAGGTTTTTGGAAGGAGCATGGTGAAAACGCAGACAGGTGAGGTTGACTAGACGGTTTCTTCGTCAGCACCCGCTATGCCACGGGGTCGCGCGCGGGTTTCCGCGGGGAAATACTTTTCGGAATGGCGCCGCGCAGTGCGACCACTACGGTGACGCGCCATGTCTGATCCTGTCATCGCCGTCATCGACAACGGAATCTGCAACCTCCGCAGCGTCACCAAGGCCCTCGAAGCCGTGGGCGCCGCGCCGCATGTGGTGCAGACGCCAGCTGAAGTCGCGGCAAGCAACGCCGTCGGGCTCGTGCTGCCCGGGGTAGGGGCATTGCGCGATTGCGTGGCCTCGCTGCGTGCGAGTGGGCTCGCCGAGACGGCGCGCGCTTGGATCGCCGCCGACCGCCCGTTTCTCGGGGTGTGTCTCGGCATGCAGGCACTCTTTGAACATTCGGAAGAGGGCGACATCACCGGCCTCGGGATTTTGCCGGGCAAGGTCGTGCGTTTCCGTCGTCCGCCCGAGTTTAAGATCCCGCACATGGGCTGGAACACCGTGCGCTTCACGCAGCCCGACTCCGCGCTGGCGACCGGCCTCGCGCCCGACGGCGAAAATTTCTATTTCGTGCATAGCTTCCACTGCGTGCCCGCTGATCCGGCACTCGTGCTGGGCGAGTGTGACTACGGCGGGGCGTTTTGCGCGGCGGTGGGTCGCGGGCGGATGTTCGCCACGCAGTTCCACCCGGAGAAAAGCCAGGCCAAGGGTCTGCAGATCTATCGTAATTTCGCCACGCTCGCCGCACGCGGGTGAAGCGTTTGCGTTACGTTTGCTAACGCGCGCGCCTCCGGGCGCTTATTTTCGGTGAGGCTTTTGTGTCCGGGCCCATCTTTGTTTTGCCAGTGGCGTGGTTTTGGCTTCGCTCACCGAATCATGGCCAACACTGCATCGCTGAAGATCGACGATAAAGAATACCCCTTGCCGATCATGGTTGGCTCTGAAGGCGAGAAAGCCGTCGATACGCGCGCCCTTCGCGCTGCTTCCGGCTACATCGCTTACGATCAGGGCTACGGCAATACCGGCTCCTGCGAGAGCCAGATCACCTACCTAGATGGCGACAACGGTATCCTGCGCCACCGCGGTTACCCCATTGATCAGCTCGCCGCCCACAGCGATTACGTCGAGACCGCCTACCTCGTCATCTACGGAGAACTGCCCAACGCCGCTCAGCGCAAAGAATTTGGCCTCCGCCTACGTCAAAACGCCGCCGTCGAGACGCAGATGCAGAAGATCTTCGAGGGATTTCCTAAGGACGCGCCGCCGATGGCGATGTTGTCCTCCATCGTGGCTTCGCTCGCCGCGCACTACCCGCACCTCGCCACGAATAATTTCGAGAAAGACCTCGCCAACTTCGACCTCGCCGCGGCGATGGCCATTTCGAAGATCCGCACCATCGGAGCGATGATCTATCGCTACCAAAAGGGTCTGCCCTACATCTTCCCGAAACAGGAGCTGCCGTTCTGTGAGAACTTCCTGCACATGACGTTCTCCGAGCCTTACAAAGACTACGTCGCCGAGCCCGAGGTCGCCAAGGCGCTCAATCTTCTCCTCCTCCTCCACGCCGACCACGAGCAGAACTGCTCTACTTCGACGACTCGCATGGTCGGCTCCAGTGCCGCCAATCTCTTCACCTCGCTCTCCGCCGGCATCTGCGCGCTTTCCGGCCCGCTCCACGGTGGCGCGAATGCCGCCGTGATGCAGATGCTCCAATCGATCCACGACGAGGGCGACGACGGCACCCGCTTCATCGCTGCCGCGAAATCCGGCAGCAAGACAAACCGCCTGATGGGCTTCGGCCACGCCGTTTACAAAAACTTCGACCCGCGCGCGAAGATCATCGGCCAAGCCTGCGACGAAGTGCTCGCCAAGCTCGGTATCAACGACCCGCTACTCGCCATCGCTAAGAACCTCGAGCAGGCCGCGCTGAAGGACGACTACTTCGTCTCGCGCAAACTCTACCCCAACGTCG
>JANXLP010000073.1 GCA_025355125.1 Opitutaceae bacterium
AACGGCGGGTATTATATCATGTCGGGCAAACGCGCCCGAAATGGGGCGAGGGCCGGCACCGGGAACAAGATCGCGCCGGACTTCGCGTTGCTGCGTCCGTCGCGACCCTGTTCCTGCGATGGCCGGTTGGTGCCCGGAACGGCCACGGGAGATCGGGGCCGGGGCGCTGCGCTCGCGACCGCTCCGCCTGCGGCTCCGTCGGTCGCGTCCGGCCCCGACCACCCGTGGCTCGTCCGGGAGCGGCGATGAATGTTTCGCCACGTGTGCTGGCGTGAACATCATGATCGCGCCGGTTGCGATCCAGACTGGCTGGAATCGCGACACCGAAATCCAGCAATCTGACTTCGAGCGTGTAGTCGGTCGCGTTTGGGTTTGTTCGCGCCTCAGTTGGATTTTCGGAGCGCTTTTTTTCTGTGAGGAGCTGCGTTCGTGGAGTGGGCTTGGCTCGGTTGGAGTCGGCGGACCTCCGCGCGTCGATCCCTGCGACGCTTCGCCACGCCCCGTCCCGCGTCGAACGCAGGCGGGGCTTGCTGGGGCTGACTCCGCCCCAGCCCCGGCTTGTGTCCAAGGCAGATACGGGGCGAGCGCACATTGGGCGCGCCGAATGTTCGCTGCGCGGTATGGTCATCAACCAACGGTGGCGCTACATGAACGGAGCATAAAACATTCATCGCTATGAACACACCCTTCATGACGGCATCCGCTCCGATAGCATCCGGAAAACCCCTACCGGCTGCGACATCGCCTTTTGACCCGACGCGCTTCGACCATTTGAGCGAAGCGGAAATCCTGCGACGGATAGGGGAATTGCTCGCGACCGCGTTGGTGCGCAGCGGGCGGTTGGCGCGAAGTCCAAACACTTTGGCGAGTCGTTCTTCAATGCCTGCCACTGCGCGCGTCGATTGGGTGGATTTGATTGGCGATCCGATCGAGCGGCAGCTCGCTCGTTATCTGCAATGCGCAGGTCCGACCGCGC
Organism: Opitutaceae bacterium; assembly: GCA_025355125.1. Classification (GTDB taxonomy): domain Bacteria; phylum Verrucomicrobiota; class Verrucomicrobiia; order Opitutales; family Opitutaceae; genus Tous-C4FEB. Next base: position 977 of record JANXLP010000073.1, read on the forward strand.
CGCGAGAATTGGTCGCTGCCTTTGGCCTCAGCCGTCGCACGGCGGCCCGGAAGCTGACACGGCTGCGGGCCAAGGGTATTTGTGAGGTGATCGGCAGCACCCGTGGCGCGCGTTACCAACTGCGGGCCGATCACAGTAGAAATTGACATTGCCGCCGGGACCAAGACGGCGAGTTATTTACTACCAATATAATGTTTGAAATAAGCCAAATGGGCATTCAAATACCATAATGTTAGCATTAAAAACAGAGATAGAGGTAGCCTTGGAACTGGCTGCCAGGGTGCGAACGACGCGGCTGCAATTGGGCTGGTCGCAGGATGAACTCGCGCGCCGGGCCGGCCTGAGACCGTCCACCTACCGTCTGTTCGAGCAAACTGGCCGGATTGCGCTGATCCGTTTGTTGCGCGTGCTCTCGGTCTTGGATCATTTGCGGGACGCCGACCACGTGTGCGCGCTCCCCGATGCGCCGCGTTCCCTTGATGAACTGCTGGTGCCTAAGCGGCAACGTGGACGGAGGGTCACACATGCTTAACGTCGCCTATCACGGACAGCCGGTCGGTCGCTTGGTCGAAGGCAGTGGCCGAATCTTCTTCGAATACGACTCCGCTTGGCTCGCACAGGGGCATGACCTGTCGCCGTTGCATTTGCCGCGGAAGCCGGGGGTGCAGTATTACCACGCCAAGAGTTTCGACGGCCTGCCGGGGCTGTTTCACGATTCGCTCCCGGACTCGTGGGGAGCGAAGCTCATGGAGATGCGTTTTGCCGAAAAAGGCATCAAGCCGAACAAGGTCACGCCGTTGATGCGACTCGCGTATGTCGGCCAGCGCGGGATGGGGGCGTTGACGTATGAGCCGGCGTGGCCGGAGCCCGGTTTGCCACCCAAATTCCAGCAGACAAAACTTGTCGTGCTGGAGCGCGAAGCCCGCGCGGTTGTAGCCGGATCGGCCGGCAAGGTGCTGGCCCACCTGGTCGAAGCCGGTGGCACCGCCGGTGGCGCTTATCCGAAAGTCGTGGTCGCGGTAAATGAGCGCGTGCCCGACGAGGTGCTCTACGGCGGCGGTGAGTATCCGCCCGGGTATACGCCGTGGCTCGTGAAGTTTGACCTGAGCGCCCACAATACGATCGGGCCGATGGAGCATGCTTACGCAGCGATGGCCCGTGCGGCGGGCATCGCGATGCCGGAAACGCGGCTGTTTGCCGTGCCGGATCAGGCGGGCACGGTGCGCCGGCATTTCGGGGTCAAGCGGTTCGACCGCGACGGTGGCGAGCGCATCCATGTGCACTCGTTTGCCGGCGTCGCCCACAAGGACCCCGACAAATGCGACTATCGCGATCTCCTCCTCGTCGCGAAGGCCCTGACACGCGACATGACTCAAGTGCTGGAGGGCGTCCGGCGCATGATCTTCAATGTCGCGGCTAGCAATCGCGACGATCACGGCAAGAACCACGCCTTCGTTTACCGGCGGGGCGAGTGGGCGTTTTCGCCCGCGTTCGACTTGGTGTTCGTGGCGCCGAGCGTGCAGTCGATGCGGGGCATGGGGATCGGCGGGGAGTGGCGTGCGCCGACCTCGGCGCAGTTATCTGAGGTGGCGCGGGACGCGGGGGCGGACCCGAAGGCCATCCAGTCAATCACGGATCAGGTCGCGGCCGCCGTGCAACGCTGGCCGCATTTTGCGGGTGAGGCCGCAGTGCCGGCGGAGGAGATCGCGCGTGTCAGCAACGTGCTCGCCCCCCCAACGCGAATCCCTCGTGTCGCGAAATGCTATCGCGACCTCCCCTTCGGTGGCGACCCGCCCGGCCGGGTCGCGCGGCCCCCGCCAGTCGAGGGGGATTTCGCCGGGCTGAGGTGCGCGGCTCTCAACCCAATTCGAAAAAACATCATGGTCGCCCCCGCTCATTTTCGCCGCCGCTGGTTCATCAAGAACGGCACCTTTCCTCCCGGTCATCCCGGCGCGGATGAACCCGCCGATGGCTACTACGGTTCCGAGGCCGAAGCGAAGAAAGCGAAAAAGATCATGGTTTCATGCTACGGAATTCCGGCGGACAAACTCATCATCGCTTACGAGGACGCATCCACTCTGCCGAGGGACGGCGAAACCGGTCCGAGTGATTCACCCGCGAAGTCTCAGACCTAGTTGCGACGCCATGCGCCTCCTCCACGTCACGGACTTTCATTTTCGCGAGCCGTGGTTTCATTGGCTCGCGGCGCAAGCGACGAACTACGATGCATGCTGCCTCACGGGCGATATGCTGGACATGTTTCCCGGCAGCCGAATCGGCTTGCGCACGCAGGCGCGGTGGGTGCGGGACTGGCTGAGAGAATTTCCCGGCCAGCTTTACGCCTGCACCGGCAACCACGATTGGTGGCCCAGCGATCACCGGGTGGTGGACAACGACGCCGCCGGCGGTTGGCTGCGAAAAGCCGCGCGTGAGTCCGTGATGGTCGACGGCACGTGCGTGCTTCGCGACGGCTATCGTTTCGTGTGCTATCCGTGGGCGCACGCCCCCGTCGTCGAAGGCGAAGAGCCGGCCGCGTTGTTGGTCCACGCACCGCCCCTGGCGACCCCGATCTCTTCCGACTTGGGGCGGGAGGTGGGCGATCCCGATGTCGCCGCGGCGGTCGGAAATCTTCCGTTCGGTAGCCTGGTGCTTTCCGGGCACATCCACGACCCCCGGCGATGGCACGCCCGCTTGGGTGGTGCGTGGTGCTTTAACCCCGGTGTGGATCGCAGTGCCGCAATCCCCAACCATATCGTCATCGACACCGCCACGAAGGAAGCGACATTCCGCGGCTTTGGTCGGGAAATCGGCCCACTGCGCTGGGCCGATGCTGATTGATCGTTTGGGGGTTACGCGTTGGTCGATACCTTAAGCTTGATCTCACCCAACCGCTTCCGCTGCTCGCCGTGCGGTAGCTCGGCAAGCGCCTTCATCTGGTTGAGACCGTAGCGCCGCACGTCCTCGGCCTTCGTCAAATCCAAGAGCTTCGCTTGAATGTCGTCGGCGAGTTGGAGCAGTTTCAGGTGGTGCGTGATCGAACCGGGCGACAGCCCTTCTTCGGCGGCGAGCTTCAGTTGATTGAGCCCGCGTTCGGAGTCCAACCGACGACGCCACGCACGGGCACGATGAATCGGATGGAGCATCGGCGGTGATGCCGGTTCCGGCGCCGTGGTGCGACGGGTGATGCCCAGTTCGCAGGGAAACGGGGCGAGGAGCGTCACCGGTTTTGTGGTGCCAGATGACGGTGCAAGCGACACGTCGAGGGTCAGGACGAGCGGCCGGGTGGGCGCGGCGGAGTCCGCGCGCTGCACGCGTTCCTCTATGACGAGACGCTCCGCCATGCCTTCAACCAGCCGGTGGACATGGAGTTTGAGCCGCAATTCGAGGAGCCGGACACCGGCAGCGAGTTTGCTGGAGGGGCGCGTGGACGGGCGCACTTCGACCCGATCAAGGAAGAGCATCACGAGATCGCGCTGCTCGTTGGGCGAGAGATTCGGCAGCAGTTCGCTGAACTTCTGCAGGGCTTGGCTGACGCGCGCAGTCGCAATATCGCCGTCCTCGCACGTGGCGAGTTCGATGCGAACTTGTTCGCGTTCGACCAGGAGACGCTGCTTATCCGCGTTGAGCGCTTCGGCTTGCTCACGCAGCACGGCATCGAGTGCGGTGGCCTGCCCGAGGATGAGCGCGCGAGCGCAATTACGGAGTTGCTCGGCGATGCGGGCGAGTTCGCCTTCGAGAGTGGTGAGCCGGGCGCGCAAGGGCGCTCGATCCGTTTGACGCAGCGACTTGGCGTGCGCGGTCGTAGCGGCGAGCGCATCGGGATGTTGGCTGCACGCGCCCAGAAAACCGACCACCGCCGTTTCGAGTGCGGTGGCGGAGACGTGGCGCACCGGGCACTTCGCGTCGGTGCGTTCCTTGTGGGCGTAGCCGCAGGTGTAGTAACGGTAGGGCTTGCCGTCAGGGTCGAGTTTGCCGCTGGCGTTGGGGATCATCGCCCGACCGCAGCAGCCGCAGAACGCCAGAGCCTTGAGCAGATGAAAGTGTTTGTCGCGGTCTCGGAATCGCCGTGGCGCTGGCAACGCCGCCGGCCGAATCGCGGCGTTCGCGCGCTCCCACAAATCGTCCGACACGAGCGCCGCGTGCTGGCCGGGAAACTCCTTTCCGTTCATCCGCACGCGACCGGCGTAGAGCGGGCGGGTGATCAATCGGCGGACGATGTCGGAGCGGAAACGCTTTTCGCCGACGTTCTGTTTGGCGCCGCTCCGGCGGTTGAAAATACGGGCGCGGGTGCGGAGGCCTTCGTCATTGAGGGTGTTCGCGATCTCGGTGAGCGAGGTGAGACTCGCGGCCATTTCGAAGATGCGGCGCAGGGTGGCAGCTTCGGTGGGGTGCGGGCTCAGGCCTTGGAGCGTTTCATCGTAGACGTAGCCGAAGGGCACTTGCCCGCCGGTCCAGAAACCGCGCTTAGCCTGCTCGTTGAGTTTGATGCGGATCTTCTCGGCGGTGTTGAGCCGCTCGTATTCCGCCACGCTCATCATGAGATTATTTTTCAGGCGACCGGACGGCGTTTCATCGGAGAGGTCTTCCGTCGGGCTCACGAGCTTGCAACCGTGCTGCTGCAGAAACGAACGGAACGGCCCCCATTCGTCGGTGCTGCGCAGCACGCGTTCGAGTTTGAAGATCAGGACGATCTTGATTTCGCCGGCTTCGATTTGCCGCATGAGCGCGCGGACGCCGGGACGGTTCATCGAACCGCCCGAGTAGGCCGGGTCGGAGAAGCAGGCGATTTCAAACCAGCCGTCGCTGGCGTGTTTCGCGATGAAATCGCGACAGACGGCGGCTTGGCTTTCGCAGGAGTCGAAGCGACCTCCGACCTGGTTGGCGGTGGAGACGCGGGAGTAGATGGCCACGGGCACCGTGCAGGCACGGGGCCGCGAAGAATTCGAGGGGATCGCAGGCATGAAAAATCCTTGGTTAAGGTTGACCGGGGGAGTCCCAACAAGGCCTCGACCCCGACGTGATTCTGATCTGCGGACATTATCGCAGATTTGGTGGAAAACTCACGCACCGAAATTTAACAGCACTACGAACGGAGGGTTTTTGGAGGTCGTTTTGGCCTTTCGTCGGACCAGCAAAACAAGAACTTATTTCGAAGGCGTTAAATCGCCCGTTTCGCTTCGCGCTCACGTGCAGTTATTTGCAAAAAATTAATCCCGTATCAAGAGGTTCTTGATAAGGGAAAAATGGCGGAGAGGGGGGGATTCGAACCCCCGGTAGGCTTTTACACCTACGGCGCTTTAGCAAAGCGCTGCTTTCGACCACTCAGCCACCTCTCCGCGAGGTTTGTGAGGACTTCAGGAGCATGGTAACACAGAAGACCATTTAAGGCGAAACAGCGCGTCCTGCGTCGCGGAAACTGCCTTGAAACGTAAAATGCTCACCGGTTAGGGTGAGCATTTACGGACCCTGTTATTCACAGGGGATGTACATGGGAGAATCAGATTCGACGGCATCGCAACCGCCAAAACCTGTGTGATTGGATCTTAGGACGTGCGGGAAATGATGTCAAGGGAAAAACTTCCCTGCTTTTTAGGCCCTTTAAGCTCATCAGCCGGAATGGGTTAGCAATGACGGCCAAATTCGTCTCCTTGTGGAAAAGGTGTGCGAAAGGCTCGAATTGACCCCCCGATTCCAGTCTAAGGGGCACAACCGCCAAGGCTTATTTCCCGTCGAGACCCAACGTGATCATGGAGTCCGGATCCACTTGACGGCCCATTTTTCGAGCCACAATCTTGTAGCCCCCGAAGGCGATTCCAGCCACGATACACATGGCCCCAAGAATACCCGCCAGGATGAAAATATTGAGCATTGTTCGGGCGAAACCCTTGATTTCGTTGACCGGAACCTTCTGGGTCAGCATTAGATTCGCCTCATATTTCACCTGCGCCAGCAGCCGTTCCGCCGAGTCGAGGTCGGGCGGATCGATGGTCACAGCCACCAGCGGACCGGCTCGTTTTACCATCGCCCCGGGGATCTTTTGGAACTCGGCAAGCCTGTCGCGAGCCATGTTCGGGGTCGGATAATTGAAAATCGCCAGGCCGAGCGGACCCTTCGGGCTCCTATATTTGGCGATTTGACCCTCGGCGCCCAGATGAAACGCCGCGACGGAGGGGGAAATCCGGGGCTCAAAGCGGTCGAGCGAAACGGGTCCCAGTACGTACCGTTCGGAGTTAGCAATCAGGCCCGCCGAAGGCAACGAGCCCATTAGGGCAGGGAGGGGAGACTGCTCCAGCTTCGGCAACTGGGCGTACACGGACTGAAACTCGGCTTGGGGAGGAACCGCGCCGGTAAGCTGGAAAACGTAGTTTCCATAGGCGAAAATCGATCCGTCCGAGGTATGGGCGGCTAATTTGGCGAGCGGCGCCGGATCCGCGCCGGAGGGCCGGTGGG
>JANXLP010000086.1 GCA_025355125.1 Opitutaceae bacterium
ACCTCCGGCCTCGTTTACGCGGGCCAGATCAAGACCGCCCCCTCCGAGATCATCTCCGGCCTCCTCTCCGACGACAAAGCGGCCCAGAAGACCGAGAAGTATAAGAACTACGTGCAGCTCATGAAATGGTGCGCCCAGTCCACCAAGATGAGCGTCCGCACCAACGCCGACACGCCCAAGCAGGCCGCCGAGGCCATGGCGTTTGGCGCCGTCGGCATCGGCCTCGTCCGCACCGAGCACATGTTCTTCGAAGGCGACCGCATCGACGCCATGCGCGAGATGATCCTCGCCGACAACCTCAAGGACCGTGAGACCGCCCTCGCCAAGCTCCTCCCCTATCAGCGCGACGACTTCTACGGCATCTTCAAGGCGCTCAAGGGCTATCCCGCGACCGTGCGCTTCCTCGATCCGCCCCTGCACGAGTTCCTCCCGAACTCCAAGGAACAGCAGATGGACCTCGCCCGGAAGCTCAGCATCCCGGTCGAGAAGATCATGCACCGCGTGCACGAGCTCCATGAGTTCAACCCCATGCTCGGCTTCCGCGGCTGCCGCCTCGGCATCAAGTTCCCGGAGATCACCCGCATGCAGGCCCGCGCCGTCCTTGAGGCCGCGGCCGATGCGACCAAGGCCGGCTTCAAAGCCAAGCCCGAGATCATGATCCCGCTTGTCGGCTTCAAGAAGGAGCTCGATCTCCAAGTGGCCATCGTCCACGAGGTCGCCGCGCTCGTGCAGAAGGAGAAGAAGGTGAAGATCGCCTACTCCGTCGGCACCATGATCGAGATCCCACGCGGTGCCCTCACCGCCGACGAAATCGCGCACACCGCCGAGTTCTTCAGCTTCGGCACCAACGACCTCACGCAGACCTGCCTCGGCATGTCGCGCGACGACTCCGGTAGCTTCCTCGGCACCTACGTCGAAAACGAGATCGTGAAGAAGAACCCCTTCGCGTCGATCGACCAGACCGGCGTCGGCCAGCTCATCAAGATCGCCTGCGAGAAAGGCAATCAGACCCGCCCCGGCATCAAGCTCGGCATCTGCGGCGAACACGGCGGCGATCCCGATTCCGTCAAGTTCTGCCATAAGGTCGGCCTCACCTACGTGTCCTGCTCGCCCTACCGCGTCCCGGTCGCCCGCCTCGCCGCCGCGCAAGCCGCGATCGAGGAAAAACGCGCCGCCGCGAAAAAGAAGTAACCAAATTGTGGGAGCGAGCTCGCTCGCGACTCCGATGTTCATCAGCCCCGTGCCCAAAAGCGCGGGGCTTTTTCGTTTCGTGGCTCGCCCGAACCTTCCACCAATACCCTTGCCGTCAGTCGTCTCCCAATTGTAACGGACCCACGGTTGACCGCGCCCACTGCTCCCGGCGCGATTCTTGCCGTGAAGTCCGCGCCCACCCCGCCCGCGCCGTCGTATCGCAACCACCGGGTTTTCCGGAGCGCCCAGCGCCTCATCGCGTCCCGCCCTGCCCCCAAGCACTCGCCGCGCCGCCGGCTGAAATTTGCCGCCGTGGCCGTCGCCCTCCTTTTGTTGGTCGTCCTCGTCCGTGAAATCGACCTCCCCTCACCCCAGCCGGACTCGGCCCAAACCAAGACACCCGGCACCGCGGCCAAGTCCCGGACCATCCCTTCAACCCCTACCCAACCCGCCCCAACTCAAGATCGCCCCGCCAACGTTTCCACGTCGTCCAAGCTACCGGTCTCAAGCTCGGCGACCGCCGGTTCTGACTTCATCGCCGGTAGCGTTGCCGTCTTCAGCTCCGTCGAGAAACCCGCGGTTACTGCGGCCCGCGACGTCGACACGTGGCTGATGTCGCCATCCGACGGCGTCACCCTGCGCGGAACCCTCAGCTCCGGGTCCCAAACTCCCATCCCCGTCGAAATCTTTCTGCGGCGCAAGGACCGGCGGGTTTCCGGTGTCGTGCGCTATCTTTCCTTCTTGGGTGAACGGGTCCTCGCCAACGCCGTTTCGGGCGAAATCAACGGCCGCAACTTGACCCTAAAAGAGACCGGTCGCGTGTGGAGATTTACCAACGATCCCGGCCGGTTGGTTCAGCCCCCGGAGGAAATCGGCCGCGAGTTCGCGATTGTCCTGCCGGAAAGATCCGGACCGCAAACGCTCTTCGGCACATGGTCGCTCGGTCGCCAAAAGGGAACCCTCGAACTCTCTCCCGCCCCACAGTGGTGAGCGCCGCCGGCCTCGATCGGCCACCCTCAGCAACGCCGTCGCCCGGGTCACCACGCCCCGCCCGTCGCCCCACGCACGCAGCGTTTCCAACGTCGGCCAGAGCGACCGCTCGAGCGCCGTCAACGCGTCGAAAAAAAATCCCGCGCCGGTCGGGCGCGGGACAAAAGGAGCGGCTAAATTTCCGCCGAGGTTACTTCGCGCGGGTGGCGACCCAGTCGCGCTTCGTCACTTGGCCATCGCGGCCGGGGCTTTCGATGGAGCCGGTGATCTTGTCACCCTCCAGCTTGCCCTCGTATTTCGCGACGCGCTTGTTGCCGTTGAACTCGGTCGTCACGGTAAACGCGATCACCCCGCCCTTGAGCGAAGCATCGCCGATGGGTGCTTCCGGGATCGTGTTGTCGCCCATCTGCCAAGCGGCCAGCGCTCCGGTCAGCTTACCGTCTTTGAGTTCGAGTTTGATGGACCGCTCTACGCCTTGGCCGCCTTGGCGACCCGCTTGCGTCCATTTCCAAGTGCCGGCAGGCGAAGCGTCCGCGGCAAACGCCGTGACGACGATAAAACAAGCGGCGAAAAACGCCGCGAGAGACTTGAGGGGGGATTTCATAGGGTAAGGATTTACTGACGGGGTATAAGACGAACCCCCTTACGAAAGGATGCCCGCCGGCCGTAAACAAACCAGCAAGGTTCAGACAGTCCGCGCACCCAGCTCTACGCGCAACGCTTGCGACTGATCCGGAAAGGCGCCGGCTACCCTCTTGCGCTCGCCCATCCTAGGTCGTCGCGTCAGCCCGCCGCCCGGGCACGCCACGAATTCCCGGCCGCGCGGTTAGCGATTCACCGGACAACCCAGCGTCAACTTTACCACGAGCTTGTCGGTGGCATTGTTCAGACCGGCCCCACTGCTTAATCCTGAGCCCCACCGGCGAAGCCGCCAAAGCGAGCCCGGTGTCGAGATCAGGCACTGCCGCTACACCTTCGACGCCAAGCACCAGCCCGACGGCGGCTGGAAAACCGTAAAACTCAAAATCGAATTGCAGGAAATCTGGCGTGGCCTCGGCTTCTATCCCGGCGGCCAGGGTCAGGGCCTTTAGCCATCCGGGCTGCGGTCGCCTCCACCGCCGTCGGCTTTAACCTTAAGCTTCCCCTTTCAAACCCGAACCCGCGCGTGTGCATGCGCCGGGCACCGCTCACCGCGCCATCGTCCGCAGCACCACCCAGCCCACGACCGCGCAGCAAGCCAGCCCCACCGCCATCGTCAGCGCCGTGCCGTCGTCAAACATCCCGACCAATGCACCTGCAAGCGCGCCCACTCCGAACTGAAACACCCCCAGCAAAGCCGAAGCGCTACCCGCGATTTCACCATGCGGGGCAATCACCAGCGGCGCGACGGCCGAGAGCGCCCGAGGATCGCAATCACCGCACGCCCTTCCTGCGCGGCCGTGGGACCACTTCATTTCGTGAAACCTGAGCGACGGGACTCCACCACACCGAAGGGCGCCACTCAGCAGCCGACCGGACAAGCAGCAACTCAACCGCGCAAATCCTCGCTTCGGAATCCGCACGGGCGTTTTCTCCCCTCCACTCCGGCGCTCGTTCCCTTCTCGCGCCCTTCGATCCACGTTCCCCTCGACCCTATGAAATCCCTCCACCTCGGTCTCTTCGCCCTCCTCTGCCCGTTCTCCATGCTCAACGCCCAGAACTCCTCCTCCGTCGCTTCCTCCTCCGCCGCCACTCCCGCCACCGCCAAGCCCCCCGCGCCCCTCGCCTCGGCCGTTTTCCATTGGGAAAAACTCACGGCCACCCCCAAGCCCAACGGCGAACGCCGCGACGTTTTTGACGGCCCCACCACGACGCTCGATCTCGCCCACTGCCACATCACCACGCTCAACCCCGGAGCCAACAGCGGTGAACCCCGCCGCCATCCCAACGAAGAGATCATCATCGTCAAAGAGGGTCGCGTGGAGATGAGCATCGACGGTCGCCTCGAAACCGCCGGCCCCGGCTCCGTCTTCTTCCTCGCGAGCAACGCCGTCACCCGCCTCCGCAACGCCGGCGACACCCCCGCCACCTACTACGTCATCTACACCCGCACCCCGCTCACGCCAAAAGAGTAACGCGAGGGGTCTGCCGCCAAAAACCGGGTAATCGGCGCGGCGTCACTATTTCTATCGAACTCTATTCAGTCTCCCAAAAAACAGCCGATGCATAAACAGCTGGAGACCTCCAGCACCTTGCCCATTCATGCACTCCCTCTGCCACGCTCCTCGCCCTCGGATCGCGCCCGCGCACTGATTCTCCATGCCCGCAGTCACATCCCCCATCACTGATTCGGTCATACACGATTCCATCGCCCGCGCGGTCGAGAGCGTCTTCAAAACCATGGTGAACCAGGAAATCGCTTTGGTCGAAAAGACCAGCACCCCCGCCGCGCCCCAACCAGACCGCCCCTCCCAGATCTTCGGCAGCGTGGGCTTCGTGGGCGATGCCAGCGGCCTCATCTACCTCTGCCTCACCGAGGCCTTCGCCAAAGATCTCACCGGCCGCATCCTCGGCATGAGCCCCGCCGAAGTCGAAATGAACGGCGCCGAAGTCGTCACCGACGCCATCGGCGAAGTCACCAACATGACCGTCGGCGGTTTCAAAAACACGCTCTGCGACCTCGGCCACGCCTGCAAACTAACGCTGCCCACCATCGTGCGCGGACAAAATATTTCCGTCGCCGCCATCAAGTCCGCCACGCGCCACGTTTTCCATTTTGAAAGCGGTGGCCACCGTCTCGTCGCCGACATCCAGATGAAGCTGGAGTGAGCACGGGCGTCCGAAGTGGCACGGGCATCCTGCCCGTGTTTTCATCCCTCCGGATTCTCCGTTTTGTTCATCGCGAACAGATTCCGCCGGATGCGATCGCGCTCACGGTCCACCTGCTCGGGCGTCGCGCCGAAGCTATCCAAAATAAACTCCGTCATCGCGAGTGCGACTTCACCCTCGCCGGCAAAAACCCCGTCCGCGCCCGCCGCCTTCAACTCCGGCACCTCGCGCAGATACGCCGTGCGCGCCAGCACGCGGATATCCGGATTCATCTCGCGGGCCGATCGAATCACTTCCTTCCCCGCCTGAATGCTCGAAGCGCTTAAAATCAAAATGTCCGCCCGCGCCACCCCCGCCTGTTTCAACGTCTCCGGGTGGCTCGCGTCGCCGTAGATCGCCGCCACGCCCTCGGCCGTCAGCCGCTGCACCGTGGCCACATTGAGATCGACGATCATCGGCTCGATGGCGTTGGCCTTCAGCAGTCGCGCGACTGTCTGTCCCACGGGCCCAAAGCCCACCACCACCGCATGCCGCCGGCCGTCGGGCTCGACGTTGGTCGCCGCCGCCGAACCCACACGTCCCGCCGTCCGGGCCGCAAGCCACCGCGCCAGCGCCGGCCAGCGTAGAAACCATTTTTCCATCGGCCCGACCGCGCGATAGAGCAGCGGATTGATCGTGATCGAGACGATCGCCGCCGCCACGAGGATGTTGGCCGCCGCGTCGGGCAGGATTTTTAACTGCCGCCCCATCGCCGCGACGATGAACGAAAATTCGCCGATCTGCGCGAGCGCCACCGAGACCGACAGCGCCACGCGAAACGGATACCGCAACAACATCACGATCCCGAGCGCCGCCAGCGGCTTGCCGATCAAAATCACCGCCAGCGTCGCCAGCACGAGCCACGGCGACTCCGCCAGACTGCGTAGATCGAACATCATGCCCACTGAAACGAAGAACAGCACCGCGAACGCATCGCGCATCGGCATGGCCTCCGTCGCCGCGCGCAAACTGAACTCCGACCGCCCCACCACCATGCCCGCCAAAAACGCGCCCAACGCCATCGACACCCCGAAGAGCGCCGCCGAGCCCACCGCGATGCCCAGCGCCAACAGCAGCACCGCCAGCGTGAACAGTTCCCGCGACCCCGTGCCCGCGATGTAGGCCAACAGCCGCGGAATCGCCCACCCACCCACTAGAAACGTAAACGCGATCAGCGCGCCGATCTTCAGCGTCGCCACGCCCATCGCCATGAGAATGCCGCTGCTCGTGGCCTCCACACCCGGACCAAACAGCGCCGGCAACAACACGAGCACGAACACCGTAAAAATATCCTCCATCACCAACCAACCCATGGCGATGTGCCCCGTCGGCGTGTGCAGTTCGTTATTATCCACGAGCACGCGTGTCAGCACCACCGTGCTCGCCACCGAGATCGCCAGGCCGAAGACGATCCCCGCCGTCCAAGTCCACCCAAACGCATGCACGGCCACCGCCCCGAGCGCCGTGGCCACCACGCTCTGCACCACCGCTCCCGGGATCGCGATCCGCTTCACTGCCAGCAGTTCTTTGAAGTGAAACTGCAGCCCCACGCCGAACATCAGCAAAATCACACCGATCTCCGCGAGCTGGTCCGCCATCTCCTGATTCGCCACGAAGCCCGGCGTGTGCGGGCTCACCACGATGCCCGCCAGCAGATAGCCCACGATGGGCGACAACCCGATCCGGTGCGTGATCAGCCCAAGCGCGAGCGCGGCCAGCAAGCCGCCGGTCAAAGTGAGAATCAGGTCGAGATGGGCCATGCGAAAAATGCGTTGAACGAACTGCCCACGAACGAACCCCCGTCACCATCAACTACAAGCGCCCATTTCGTTTTCGCCCGCGCCTTCCGCATTTTTTCTACGCTCGCGCCCGCTCACGCGCCGTCCGCGCTACCGCACCGGTTACAAATGCCGGTCCGCAAAATCCAGAAACGTTTTCCAATCCAAATCACTGATGATGTGCGGCCCTTTGTTTTCCAAATAACCGAGCGTCCCGGTTGCCACCGGCGTGTCGAGCGGCGGCATCTCCACCGTGCCGAGATCACTTTTCCCGAGCAGCCGGTAAACCGGGCCCGCCGCGACCACGCTCAGAAACGACCCGCGCGGATCGGACCACATATCACCACTGCCCGTCGTGATGAGCACCGGCCGTGGCGCGCTCAACGCGATCAACAGGTGCGCATCCACCGGCATGTCGTTCCAATGTCCCGCGTATTTTTGGAAATTGCCGGCAAACTGATACGGAAAATTCGCCGCCATATCATCGACCGTTTCCCCGAAATCCCGCCGCGCCAGCGCCGAACCCATCTCTCCGCTCTGGCTGGAATAAATCAGTGCGAACCGCGTGTCCTGCGCGCCCGCCCACAACACCGTCTTTCCCAGCCGCGAGTGTCCGACCAAAGCGACGCGCTTCGCATCCACTGCTGGCTCCGTCTCGATAAAATCCTGCACGCGGCTCAGCGCCCACGACCACGCACTGATCGCGCCCCACTCGTCCGGCGCCCGCGTCGTCTGCCCCGTAGCCCGCGCCAGCCCAATCACGCCCTCGCTGAGCCCCGCCGCATTGTCCGGCTGGATTTCGGTGTAGCGCAGCACCGCGTAGCCGTAGCCATGCGCGAGGATTTCTGCGACGGGCTCGGCTCGGCCCGGCACGCGTGGGGGTGCACCCGCGGGTGGCGGTGGCAACGGCAGCCCACCGACAAAGCTGATGCTCAGCACCAGCGGCACCGGCCCCTTGGCCTTTGCCGGCAAATACATGATGAGATTCACCGTCGGGCCATCTGGCTTTTCCCCAAAATGCGCGACCACGTGTTTCCGCACGGCTGTGCCGTCCATCGCTGCCGGGTCCGTCGCGACGACCTCGAAGCGCACCTTCGGCGTCGTGCTCGGCACCCGGCCAAAAATCTCCCGCGCGTAAAGTTCGATCAGCTCGGGCCGGCGCACGTTGAACCACGTCGCCGCGTCGCGCACCGACTGGCCATTTTGCAGCACCAGCGGATCGGGCAACGTGTAGATCCCGACCTTTTCCTCGTAGTAATTCGTGAGGTGCCCCGTAGGCGCGCGCCGCAGCGCATTGCCCATCGCGTCGCGCACGACCGGCGGCTTGGCCGGCGCCGCAGGCGCACTTACGGCCGCGGGCGGAGCCACCGGCTTGGGCTGATCAACCGCCGCCAACGCGCTCAACAGCGTGACGCCTGCAAAGCCGACGATCACTGCACGGGAAACAACCGGGGTATTCTTCATGGGGAAAACCACGGTGACCCCTCGTCGCGATTTCCCGCAATGGCGAAACGTGTTGCGCAGGCAACCTCAGCGAAACGACAGCTCGGGCTCTTCCGCCGCCACCGGCGAGGAAGCTTTAGCCGACGCACGCAAGCCACCGCGCTCCGCCACCCGTCCGTGCGCGCCTTCGCCCTTCGTGCCTTCGACGAGGCACAACAGCTCATGCACGGCGCCCTTCAGCGTCTCCGCCTGGGCGTTGAGTTCTTCGGCGGCACTGGCGCTTTCTTCGGCACTGGCCGCGGTGCTCTGCGTCACCTTGTCCATCTGCGTCACCGCCGTCGTGATCTGGCCGATTCCTTGGCTCTGCTCCTTCGACGAGGTCGCGATCTCGGCCACGAGATCATCGACGCCGCGGGCCTTCGCCAGAATCTCTTGCAGGCTCGCGGCCACCTTCATGCTGATCGCGACGCCCTGCTCGCTCTTGCCGATGGAGTCCTCGATTTTTTCCGCCGTCTCGCGGGCCGCCTGCGCGCTGCGTTGCGCGAGGTTGCGCACCTCCTCCGCGACCACCGCAAAACCGAGTCCGGCCTCACCGGCGCGCGCGGCTTCGACCGCAGCATTGAGCGCGAGGATGTTCGTTTGAAACGCGATCTCGTCGATCGTCTTGATGATTTTACCGATGTTTCCGCTCGACGCCTTGATCGCATCCATGGCGCGCGACATGTCGGCCATGTCGTTCGCACCAATGTCGGCGGCACGACGTGTCTGGTTGGCGAGGTTCTTGGCCGACTCCGCGTTGTCCGCGTTGCGCTTCGTCATCGAGGTAATCTCCTCCAGCGATGCGCTCGTCTCCTCCAGCGAGGCCGCCTGTTCGTTCGCGCCGTTCGCGAGCGTCTGGCTGGCCGTGGATACTTGCTTCGCGGCGGAAGCCACTTCGGAAGAGCCGCCCGCCAACGTCGTCGCGATCTGCCGCAGCGTGCGGTTCACGTCGCGGATGATGACGACCGCGACCGCGATGCCCAGGGCCAGCGCAATGGCGAGCCCGGTGAAAATCCCGGTCTTCGCGCTCGCCACGGCTGACATGATCATGTTGCCCGCATCGTCGCCGTTGACCTTGTTAAAATCCACCAGCGCGCGAATCGCCACGCGGTAGTTCTGGTAGGCCGGGTCCAGCTGCTGCTTCAACAGCGCGATCTGCACGGCGGCGCTCTCCGGCTTGCCCGCGGCCAGCACGGCCTTGCGCGCTTCCGTGTAGGGTCCGCGTGCGGTCATGACCGCTTCGTAAAGTTCACGGTCCTTCGGCAGCGTGATCGACGTTTCGTAATTCTTGTAGAGTTCCGAAAGCTTCTCGGAATTGCCCTTCATTTCCACGTCGATGGCGGCGCGGTCGGCCGGTTGCGCGATCAACAGCCAACGGTGCGTGAGCGTGTAGTTCGCCTGGTTGATCGCATCGATTTGGCCCACGTAGTAAACACCCGGCAGGCAATCCAGCGTTATGCGGTGTGACTGCGTCGTGATCGCGATCAGCCGCGTGAACGCAAACAATCCCAACGCCGCCGATACGGCGAGCAGCGTCGCGAAGCCCAGAATGATACGTTTTCCAATGGTCCAATTTTTCATGTGAAACCAAGCCGCGAAGGCAGCCCGTGGCAGCGTTATCGGCCCCGCCTAAAGCGGTCTGAAATGAAATTTCTAAAAAATCGTCGTCGGGCGGAGAACCTGAGCGGCTTGCACAACTCATTCTGCCGCCAAATTCCCCCGGTCACTCTCTCTCCGCCGCCGCCGCTTCACGTGCTGTCAGCGTCCGCAGCGCCCCGCAGCCCAGCACTGCGCAGACCACCACCATCCCCGCCAGCGGCCCGGTAGTGCCGTTGTGCAGGAAGCCCACCGCCGCTCCCGCGGCT
>JANXLP010000087.1 GCA_025355125.1 Opitutaceae bacterium
CCCGCCGCCGCCCGCAGGGTGCGCCCGAGGCCGTGCCTGGGGGCGTTGCGATCCTCGGGATCTTCGAACCCGAACGCGAGCGGCTCCGCCGCCATGTTGCTGAAACGCAATTCAGGGCCCGGCTGCAGCACCGCCCCCGCCAAGTCCGCAGCGAGTCCGGCCGGCACCGGATCGTCCGCCAGCAATCCGTCGTTCTGGAGCGCCGGCGCGCCCGCGAGCACCAGGGCCAGCCGGCCCCGCGCCCGCACGCGCGCGTCGGCCCAATCGCCGGGGTAGCCCGCGCGGGCGAACCACGCGCCGATGCGCGCCTGCGCGACGCCCATCGCGGCGGCGACGGGTTCCTTGGCGGTAGCGCACACCCGTTCGCGCGCTTCCGTGATGATCTCGGTCGTCAGCCGGTTGAGCATTATCCGGCTCTCGATGCGCAGGGCTCGGAGGTAACTCTCGACGCGCAAGAAGGCCTCGTCCCACGGCGATTCGGCCGCGGGCGGTGCGGGGGCGCGTGGCGAATTTTCTTTGGAGGATGGCGGCATGATTTGCCCACGCGGACCTTCCGCCCTCGCGCCGGTTCCCAGCCACCGGCTGGCTTGCCGCGATTTTCTTGCGCGGGTGACTAAGGCGTCGTCTTTTCAGGGTTTTCGCCATCTCGGCGTAGGGGTGGCGCGCGGACAGGATTATTTGGCCAGACTCGGCGTCACCGGCGGGTTGCCGAAAAATCTCGGCGAAAACGTGAGGCTCAACGTGCGCTGAACTGACGCCGGTTCGTTCGCGCCATGATTTCCGGCGGACGATGGATTTTTGAAAAGGGCGGGTGGATAAAATTCAGCTCTCCGTGCTGTAGTGCACGGAGGAAGGGACTTCGGCGGGAGGCGTGGACGGTGCTGTGGCGGCCGGGCCGGTTGTGCAGATATCTTCGGCGCCGTTGTGGTCGAAAATCTCCCGGGCGCGAGCGGTGGCGTTCGCGTCCGCGGTTTGGACGGAGATCAAGATTTTGCCTTCGCGGATTTTGTCTTCGTAGCGCCGGGCTTCGTCGGCGGAGAGACCGAGACCGATCAGGCCGGGGGTGGGAGGAGCGCTCGCCTCGAAGGGACTGGTGCCGGCGTGGGCGATGGGGCCGATGCCGGCGATCCAGCCAAGCGGGCCGCCGATGGGCTCGGCGGGGGTGTGGCCCGCGATCAGGACGGCGTGCGTCTCGGGGTTTTGGTCAGGCGCGAGATCACGGGTGCAGGCCTGATCGGGCTGCAGCACGGAAATGGCGTCGTTGGCGAAGTCGGCGGCTTTGAGCGCGGCCACGATGCGTTCGGCGTGGGGATGGGAGGGTGCGATGCCGCAGAGGGATGTTTTAGACATGGGATTTTTTTGCGGCGACGATGCGCTGCGCGGAGGTTGCGGGTGGAACATCAGCCGGCCGGAACCGGGTGACGGGTCCGGTTGCCGGTGCGGTAAGGCGCGCGGTTTATTTGCCGAGCATTTTTGCGATAAGGAAGATCACGACGGCGCCGAAGAGGCCGCCGCCGAAGAGCAGGTAGATGAGCGAATAGCCGGCGGCGGCGATGGGGGGCAGGAGGAGTGCGAGGTCGAACATGGGGAGGGCGGTTGATTGTTTCTTGGATTTCGTGGCCGAGACAATCTGGTCACCGCCGGCGGGTTCGCCGGCATTCACGGGGCGGGCGGAGAACCCGAAGTGGTGTCTCGGAATTAAGATTACACTAAGCCTAAAATTCCGCGCTCACCATGGGGTGTAACCCTAGGCGGATAGAGAAGGGTTATAATGGGCTTGGCCGGTGCGGCGGATCTTTAGAACTACGTTTGCACGCAGGTGCTCGACACGGCGTTTGGCTAAGTCGCCAAAGGCGAGGCGGCGCGCGCAGGAGTAAATTTATTCGCGACCCAAGCCTAGCTCCGCGCCCAAGTCGCAAATAAATCTGCTCCTACGCGCGGTGGGCGTGGCGCCCCGTCTATTTCCCTTTGCCGCCGCCGCGAATCACGCCGGCGAGCAGCGAGACGATCAGCAGCACGATGAAAATATAGAACAGCGTCTGCGCGATGCTGGCGGCGGCGCCGGCGACGCCGGTGAAACCGAGGAGGCCGGCGATGATGGCGATGATGAGGAAGGTGAGCGTCCAGGAGAGCATGGGAGTGAGGGCTTGAGGGTGGGTTGATTCGTGGTGGTGGTGGTTGCGAGTGGAAGAGACGGGCGCTTTAGAACGCGCGAGAGAGCGTGACTGAGCCGAAGTTATTGTAATCGCCGCGCTGGGTTTTGAATTCCTTCGTGCGCCACACCTGCGTGTAGGTGAGTTGCCAGCGGCCGGCGATGAGACCGACGCCCGCGCTTAGATCGGCGACGAAGTTTTCCCGGTCCACGGAGCGGCTGTCGCGAAACGTATTACCGTCGAGAAAAATGTCCCGGGCGATGGCGCGGCCGTCGGCGGCGCCGAAGACGAAGAGGCTGAAATTGCGGTTGAGCGCGACGCGCGGGTCGAGGTCATCGGTGGGGGAGCCGCCGATGGCGCCGGGGCGGGCGAGCTGCACGCCGAAATCGCTGGGGAGGTTGAGGCCCAGGCGGAGGGTGCCGCCCCCGTTGGCGTAGGTCTGCACGTTGCCGAGGCTGACGCCGGCGTGGGGCACGAGGTCGATGCCGAGGGTATTGTAGAGGGCGCGGCCGTAGAGGCGCCAGCGGCGTTCATAGACGACGTTCACGCCGACCTCGTCGCGGAGCTGATAGTCCCAGCCGCGCGGGCGGGCGCTGTCGGTCCAACGATGGACGATACGCTGCGAATCCTCGGCGAGGCTGTGCGGCCCGACGATGCCGACCTGGAGGGCGAGCGTGTCGGAGATGTCCGGCGTCTTACTCACGAAGGCCAGCTCGACGTAGCTCCAGCCGGCGTAGGGCCGGTCGTTGGGGTCGGGGTTGGCGACCTCGCTGTTGGTCGGGGTGTAGATGTTTTGGCCGAAGGCGAAGCCGAGATTTTTCTGGCCGCCGGGGCGGTTCACGAACGGCAGGGACTCGACGAGATTTTTGCGCCAGCCGCTCTGGCCCCAGTCGGTGAGATCGGCGGAGAGCCACGAGAACTTCAGGCCGTTGCTGTAGTGCTGGTCGGTGCCGGTGAAGGTGTCGTTCTCGAAATACATCGTGAACACGGGGGCCGAGCGGGCGCGCGCGGTGGATGCGGACGCGTCCGTGGCGGCGGGTTGCGCGAACGCCCCGGTGGCGGCGAGAAGAGAGCCGACGGCGAAGGTGGTGAAGGTGGAAAGAAGGCGGCTCATTTGCGGAAGATCTTCGCGACGATGAAAATCAGGCCGGCGCCGAAGAGGCCGCCACCGAAGACAAGATAGAGCATCGAGTAGCCGATGGCCGCGACAGGCGGCAGGGAAGTGATGAGCGTTTGCATGGTAGAGTGGAAATTGAAGAGGGAGACGGGGATCGCGGGCGAAGGGCCGGCGCGGATCACTTACGGAGTTTGTTCACGGCCAAGAGGCCGAGCAGGAGGAACAGGGTGAAGAGCGCGAGGAACAGGAAGAAGAGGACCTTCGCGATGCCGACGGCGGCGCCGGCCACGCCGGTGAAGCCGAGCAGTCCGGCGAGGAGGCCGATGAGGAGGAAAATGAAAGCCCGGCGAAGCATGGCGGGAGGAAGTTTAAGTTTTGGCGGAGGAAAAGAGATGCCGGGCGGGAGTGGGCCGCGCCCGGCGTGGTGGATTCTGACGGAGTGGCCGACCCGTGAAGTGGCGGGTGGTTACCGTGGTGGGGCAGGATTTTAGTTCGTGAGCTTCTTCCACTCGGCCTTCACGTCGTCCTTGAGGGCTTCGTAGCGCGCCTTGCGAAAATCGCGGGAGAGCTCGCTGCGGCGTTCCTTGAGGGCTTTTACGCGGAGCTTCGTGGCATCGCGCTCGTCACCTTTTGGCAGGTTGTCCACGCGTTGCTCGAGGCGGTCGATCTCGGTGTCGAGCGTGGCGAGGGAGGCTTTCACATCGGCCTTGTTCTCGTCGGTGGGGTTCATCTTGTAGGCGGCGATGTCGGCGGAGGTCGCGACGGCGGCGGGCGTGACGGCGGCGCGGGCATCGGCTTTCATCTCGCGGGTGGCCTGCGCGGTGTCTTTGGCCATCTCCTTGGTCTTGTCGGAGGCAGCGTCGAGTTTGCGCTCAATTTTGGACTCCGGGCTGTTGGAGAAGGTCTTCTTCGTCCAGGCGGAGAGTTTGTTGTATTCGGTCTTCACGTCGGCCTTGAGGCCGTCGTAGCGGGCTTGGACGTAGTTTTTACGGAGCTCCGAGCGGCGGTCTTTGAGGAGCTTGATGCGGGTTTTGGCGGCATCGCGTTCCTCGGCGGTGGGGGCGTTTTCTTCGAGCTCATCGAGGCGGTCGAGCTGGGCGTCGAGATCCTTGAGCATGGCTTTGTAGGCGTCGCCCTTGACCTCGGCCACGGCGCTGTCGACGGCTTGGGCGCGAAGGGTGGCGAGAATGAGGGGCGAACCGAGGAGGAGTGCGGAGGCGGGGAGGAGGAGGCGGAGGAGTTTGGACGTATTCATGGTTGGGAAGAGCCGGAGCTGGGAGGGTTGTGGGTAGTGGTTGCTGAGGGCATCGGGCGTTGTCGTCGCGATGTGCCAGGTGCTATCGCTCGACGCGTGCCAGCGGTCGCTTTTTTGATTTTAGCCATTTTCCAATAAGGCTTTGTGCGAAATCATGGCGTCGTGGATTTTTTGCGGATCGGGCAAATTGCAGCGTGGCGTGAGGGCCAACCGAGCAATCCGCGAATTTCTTGCGGCCCACGGAATGATGCTTGCCGGGGGTGGGGATGTTTTTCTCCCTAACTGTTAATCCCATGCGAATCCTCATCGTCGATGACCAGCGCACCGTCCGCATCGCCACCTCGCAGGCGGTGAAGGCCGAAGGTCACGAGGCGGACACGGCGGACAGCGGGCGTGTGGCGCTGCTGAAGCTGCAGGAGGAGCGTTTCGATCTCGTGCTGCTCGACCTGCACCTCGACGGCTCGGCCGACGGGTTGGACTACGTGGCGAAGCTGCAAAAAATTTCGCCGGGGCTGGGCGTGGTGATTTTCACGGCGCAGGCGAGTATCGACACGGCGGTTGAGGCGATGCGGCGTGGGGCGATGGACTATCTCGAAAAGCCCTTCACGCCCGAGCAACTGCGCACGGTGCTGGCGCGCGTCGAGCGCACGCAGCGGTTGAAACAACGCGCCGATGGCCTCGCAGACCAGGTCGCGCGCACGGCGCCGGCGCCGGACTTTTCCCCGGTTGAGCCGGCGATGAAGGCGCTCGTCGATGTCGTCGAGCGTGCTGCGGCCACGCGGGCGACGGTGCTCATCCTCGGCGAGAACGGCACCGGCAAGAGCCAGCTCGCGCGCCATGTGCATGAGCGCAGCGCGGTGTCGGACGGCCCGTTCGTGACGGTGAGTTGCCCGAGCCTTTCGCGCGAGTTACTCGAGAGCGAACTCTTCGGCCACGTGCAGGGCGCGTTCACCGGCGCGATCAAGGACAAGTGGGGCAAGGTCGAGGCCGCGCGCGGCGGCACGCTGTTTCTCGACGAG
>JANXLP010000095.1 GCA_025355125.1 Opitutaceae bacterium
CGGAGTCGTTGTAGGCGTGGCGGGCGAAGCCGACTTTGTTCTAGGTCGACGTGAGCTCTTCGGTGAGCTGCATCATGTTTTGGTTGGCCTTGAGGTCGGGGTATTGCTCGGAGACGACCATGAGGCGGGAGAGGGCGCCGCCGAGACCGGACTCGGCGGAGAGCAGGCCTTTCATGGCGTTGGCGTCGGCGGGATTGGCGGCGACGGCGGTCGCCGCAGCGGCGGCGATGTTGCGGGCTTTGATAACGGCTTCGAGCGTGCTGCTCTCGTGCTTCATGTAGCCCTTGGCGGTCTCGACGAGATTCGGGATGAGGTCGTAGCGGCGCTTGAGTTGGACGTCGATCTGGGCGAAGGCGTTTTTGAAGCGGTTGCGCAGGCCGACGAGGCCATTGTAGATGCTGGTAATCCAGACGGCGGCGATGACGAAGACGGCGAGGATGACGCCGAGGACGATGAGGATGGTCATGGGATGGCGGATTGCGGGTTGTGGAATGCGGAAGGCGCGGGGACGGGTTTGTGGATGGGCGGGAAACGGGGAACGTGCGAGGCGAACTTTTTACAACGCGATTGATTGTTTCCAGCGGAGAAGCAAGTTGGCGCGGTAACCATGCGTCTTCGTCGTATCTCGTTTATTTCTCTCACGTGGGTGGCGGCTGTGGCGACGGGGAGTCGCGCGCAGGGGCAGGGACCGGCGGCGTTGAATCGGCCGGTGCCGCTGGTGACGGCGGCGGTGGCGGCGACCTCGCCGGGTATGGCGGCGGTGACGATGACGGCGGCGCTGCGGGCGCAGGAGATGGGGTTTCCGACGACGGCGGCGGAGCTGTATCGCGGGGCTTTGACGCAGACGGGCGCGGATCGTGCGGCGATCACGCTCGGGCTGGCGACGGCATTGCTCGACGACGGAAACGCGTTGGAGGCGGAGGCGGTGCTCAATGCATTTGTGGGGCTGCGGGGCAGTGCGTGGCAGTTGCGCGCGGGCTTGGTGGCGGTGCAGCTGCGGAAGATCGACGCGGCGAAGGCGGCGCAGGCGGCCGTGAAGGAAGGCGAGCTTTCGGCGGGCGACCGCGCGTGGTGGTTTTATTTGCAGGGACTGCTGGCGGGCGATGCGGGCGATGTGAAGGCGGCCAATAAATTTTTCGAACAGGCGCAGGCGGCGGCGCCGACGGAACTGGTGCGGACGCGGTTTCGGTTGGAAGAGGAGCGGGCGTTGTTGCGCCGGAGCGGGACGGGCAATGAGGCGGACCTCGGGGGGCAGCGGCAGACGATGCAGCGGTTCGTGGGTCAGGCCACGGGCTACGGTGCGGCGCGGACGTATGCGGCGAATCTGAACGCGTTGGGCCGCAGGTCCGAGGCGATCGCGGTGATCCAGCAGCAGTTGCTCGGGCTGCCGCGCGAGGAGCGGCAGTATGGGGACGATTTTAGACTGTGGCTGGGGTTGATCGCGGGGGCGGCGGACGGCGCGGGGCGCACGGCGTTGAACGATCTGGTGGCCACGGGGCGCGACGCGGTGCGCCAGCGGATGGCGCTGCGGCTACTGGCGCGGGCTTCGGAGAAAGATCCGGCACGGGGGCAGTTTCGCGCAGAGTTGGGGCGGCTCATCGGGCTGACGCCAGTGCATCCGTTGTTGGAGGATTTTTATTTGTATCGGGCGAATCTGCGCCTCGGCGACAAAAGCTATGCGGCGGCGGAGGATGATGCGCGGACATTGCTGGAAAAGTTTCCGGGTTCGCCGCTGAAGGCGGAGGCGCTGGAAGTGCTGACGGGGGCGGCGTGGGAACAGCGGCGTTTCCGGCTTGCAGCGGATAGTGCGACCAAAGCGGTGCAGGCGCTGCCGACGGGAGCACGGCGAGCGGAACTCAGGGTGCTGGTGGCGGAGGCGTGGTTTCGGGCGCAGGATTATCGGCAGGCGGCGGACGCGTATGCGGCGGTGTTGCGCGATCCGCCCACGGGATTGCCTGCGGGCACGTTGAGCGCGCTGCGGTTTCAGCGCGTGCAGGCCGAGATCGACGCGGGTGCGCCGGAGGCGGCGCAGTCGGTGCTGGATGCGCTCGCACGGGACGCGGGGTTTCTGCCAGAAGAGCGGTGGCAGGCGGAGTGGAATGTGGCGCGGGCCTTGCAAACGCGCGGGCCGGTCGGGGTGGCGGCGGCGTATGCGCGCGTCGAATTGGTGCTGGGAGCCAGGGTCGACGCGGGTTTGCCGGTCGATCTGCGCGCGCGTTTGGAATGGTTGCGCGCCCGGCTGGCGCTCGACGTGGATCCGCCGCAACCAGCGAAGACCCTAGAGTATTTGGAGGCGCTCACGAAGACGCTCGCGGGCGTGACGCCGGTGTTGCGGGTGCAAATATTGAGTTCCGGGGCGCTGTTGAAGGCGCAGGCCTTTTTTAAACAGAACAAGGAGAAAGAGGCGCTCGAGCAGTTGAGAAAATTGCGGGTGGATTTTCCGGGTTCGGAAGCGGTGGTGTCGTCGTTTCTCGAAGAGGCCGACCACTATGCCACCCAATATAAGACGGTGGAGGCGCAGCAGCTCTATACGAAGCTCGCGGACCAGTTTCCGAAGGACCTGTATGCTCCGTATGCGTTGTATTATGCGGCATTGCAGGCCGAGGCGCGAGGCGACGGCGATGCCACGCTTCGAGAGGCCAATAATCTACTGGATAGGTTGGTGACGAAATATCCGCAGAGCGATGTGGTCTTTGCGGCGTTGCTCAAGCAGGGGCATTTGTTGCGAAAGCTAAATCAGTTTCCGCAGGCGCAGCAGGCCTACGAATCCCTGGTGAACACCTATGCGACGAGCCCGGATGTGGTGCTGGCCCAACTCGCTTTGGCGGAGTGTCACAACGCGCAGGCGGCGAGCGACCCGGCGCACTTGGAGAGTGCCATGGTGCTGCTGGAACACTTGCGCGACCGGGTGAATGCGCCGGTGGATGTGCGGGTCGAGGCGGGGTTCAACCTCGGGATGGTTTTGAAACAGCGGGGCGAGTTGGAGAAAACGGCGATAGTCTGGTGGCGTGATGTCGTCTCGGCGTTTTTGTTGGATGCGAAGGCCGGTGAGCAACTGGGAGCCAAGGGACGTTTCTGGATGGCGAAGACGTTGATCGAATTGGGCGCCTTACGGGAGCAGCAGGGCAAACTGGAGGAGGCGAAGGAGGCGTGGTTACTGATCTTGAAAACCGGTTTGCCCGGCGAAGGGCAGGCGAAGGCGCGGTTGGCGCCCTTCGGGATTACGGGGGCGAAACCATGATGGCGTCGGCGTTGGCGATCGCCGGTTTCGCGTTTACCTGAACGCGGGAATGGCGTGTAAGTTTTTTAATTTTTACGATGTCTGTTTTTAATCTCAGTCTTTTTGCCAAGGGCGGGCCGATCATGTGGGTGCTGCTGGTGCTCGGCCTGCTGGCGTTGTTGCTGGTGATCGAGCGCATGCTGTTTCTGCATCGCGGGCAGATTCGGGCGACGACGTTTTTGGAGGGAGTTAAGAACATCTTGACGAAACGTCGGTTGGTCGAGGCGCTGACCGTGTGTGAGGAGACGCCGGGCCCGGTGGCGGCGGTGGTGAAGGCCGCGCTGTTACACGCCGACGCGGATGCTGACACGATGCGGTTTCATGTGCAGGAGGCGGCGATCGTGGAATTGCCGGCGTTGGAACGGCGGCTCGGCAGCATCGCGACGATCGCGCAGGTGGCGCCGATGGTGGGGTTGCTGGGCACAATCTTGGGCATGGCGACGACGTTTCTTGCGTTTGAAAAAGACTACATGAGTGCAACGGCGCTCGCGACGGGGATGTGGCAGGCGCTCTTGTGCGCGGCGGGCGGTCTGATGCTGGCGATCCCGGCACATGTGGCGCATCATTTTTTAAGTGGCCGGGTGCGGTCGATCGTGCGGGATGTCGAGTGGGCGGGGAACGAAATCATGCGGTATATGCAGACGGACTACCGCGGGCGGAAGCCGGGTGGTTCGGAGGCGGTTGAAACAGGGCCGGGTGCTCCGATTGGCTGAGGTGATGTAATGATCACGCGTCCGCTAGACCTCTCTTCCCATCTCCGGCCACCACCGCGGAGTTTTGAGTTTTTGTTCTACGTGAATGCGGGGGTGTTGGTGCTGTTTTTCTCACTTTTCGGCTCGCGGTTCATATCGGCACCTGGGTTGGGCATAGATTTCCAAGTGCCGGAGATGGCGGGCGCGACGGCAGGAGCCAGAACTACGACACATCAGATCACCGTGCGGAATTCCGGGCAGATTTTTGCCGACGACGGACTGGTTTCGATCCTTCAACTCGGTCGATGGCTAGAACGGCAGAAGCAAACCACGCCCAACGCATCGTTGCTCGTGTTGGCGAGCGGCGGAGTATCGAACGATAAACTGGCGGATATTTTTAGCGTTGCCCACCGGGCGGGATTTACCGTGGTTTGGGGCGCGTTGGAGCCTGTGATCCGGGGCGAAAGAAATCGCCGATGAGCCGGAGGATGGAAGGCGAACGTGGCCGATGGATTTTGGCGGTCGTGGGAACGTTGGTGGTGGGTGTTGGGGTTGTGACGCTTTTTCGGCCTCTACCCGCGGTTAGGCGCTTGGAAGCGGTGAAAATGAAGGGACCGGTAGATGTGGGGCTGGCTACAGTAGTCCGGGCGGAAGCGGCGTTGCTTGATAAAACGCCCTTGTTTTTACCCACAGAGTGGAACACAGCCCAAAAAGAGGTGATCTTGCCGCAGTCGGGCGGGGCTTTTGGGGACTATCCGCCGAAGTTTGCCTACGATGAAACCGAGCTCAGGTCGCTGAAACCGGGGGTGACTGCGGCTTTTTCAGTGACGGATGCCCTGACTCTTACCCCTCCCGGACCGGCACTGCTCGGATTTGGGCGAAGTGATGTGACGCCACCGGGGCTTAAAAGCCGCGGGGCTTTTGTGGAGGTCGTCAAAGCGAACGGCGGCCAAAAGATATTGGTTAAGGGCTTGGCGGAGGCGCGTCCACCCACGGCGGCGGTTTGGGGTCCCCTTGAATTCTTGGCGACGGTGGACGCTGCAGGTTTGACCGGTCCATTGGTGTTAACTACACGTTCAGGCGTCGAGGAAGTGGATGTATATTTTCAAAAATACCTCACCCAGAATTTGAGGATAGGGGTTCTATTGGAACCAGGTATCTATCGGATATGCGTGGGCCCGTAGTTTTTTCCAGAAATGGTCAAGTTTGCTGTTGACGGAATAAAATGCGGGAAGCACTTTCAACCCTCATTTTCGTTTTTTGGCACGGTTGCTTAGTCTGCCCAGATAGCTCAGTTGGTAGAGCACGTTCTTGGTAAGGACGAGGTCGCCGGTTCGACTCCGGTTCTGGGCTCCATGCTAAAAAACAACGTCAGTTCAGCTTCTCTGACGTAAAACTAGAAGTTACATTTCAATCCTAATCAAAACACCCGTCACCCATGGCTAAAAGCAACTTCGAACGCACGAAACCGCACGTCAACGTTGGCACCATCGGCCACGTCGACCACGGTAAGACCACCACGACGACCGCCATCCTCGCTGTGCAGGCCCGCAAAGGTCTCGCTGAGGCAAAATCTTACGCGGACATCGCTAAAGGCGGCACCGTCCGTGACGCTTCCAAGATCGTTACGATCTCGGTTGCCCACGTTGAGTATCAGACGGAAAAGCGCCACTACGCGCACGTCGATTGCCCCGGCCACGCTGATTTCGTGAAGAACATGATCACGGGCGCTGCGCAAATGGACGGTGCCATCCTTGTTGTCTCCGCTGCTGACGGCCCAATGCCTCAGACCCGCGAACACATCCTCCTCGCTCGTCAAGTCGGCGTGCCAAAGATCGTCGTCTGGCTTAATAAAGTCGATCTCATCGACGACGCCGAGCTCCTCGACCTCGTTGAGATGGAAATCCGCGAGCTGCTCACCAAATACCAATTTGATGGTGACAACGCCACGATCGTCCGCGGTTCCGCCACGGCTGCTCTCGACAACAAGCCCGAGGGTAACGCTGCTATCACCGCCCTCATGGACGCCATCGACAAGGACATCCCCGAGCCCGTTCGCGAGAACGACAAGCCCTTCCTGATGTCCGTCGA
>JANXLP010000211.1 GCA_025355125.1 Opitutaceae bacterium
GGCGGGCTCGGGATCGTCCCTCACCAGCGATTCCACCACGCCATCCGCGCGCAACACGAGCGGTGCGGGATGGCCGGCGTTGCCATGGGTCAGCGTGCGCGCCGCCGTATCGATAATGGCGTAACACGCGGTCGCGAATACCGGCTGGCCGGTCTGGTGCACGATCGGCATCAGCGCGCGGTTCATCTCCACCAAAACCTCCGCCGCCGTCCGCGCCTGCGGGGCCACTTCCTCGACTACTCCCCGGATGAGCGCGGTGAGCAGACCGGCGCGAACGCCGTGCCCCATCACATCGCACACGAGGATGCCGCAACGCGTATCGGAGAGGCGGATGATGTCGAAAAAATCTCCCCCCAGCGTCGTCGCCGGCACATAGCGGTGCGCAAAACGCAGCGCACTCGCGGTTGGGGCCGCGCCCCTTGGGAAAATCGGATAGGCCTGCGAGAAAAACGCCTCCTGGATCTGCCGCGCCATGCGCACGTCCGCCTCCATCTCCTCGGTGCGGTGGCGCAGCTCGCTCTCCATGCGCTTGCGCTCGGTGATGTCGTGGCTGATACCGACGAGACCGATGATTTTGTCCCGCAGTCCGCGCAGGGGCACCTTTGTCGTCAGCGACCAGTGCATGTGGTCGCGCGCGCCGAAGTCCGACTTTTCCTGATTGAGAATCGATTCCCCCGTCGAGAGCACGTGGTGGTCGTCAGCCATCGCCTGGAGGCCGCGTTCACCGGGAAAATAATCCAACGTGGTGTGGCCGCGGGCCTCCTCCTGGTGATCGACGCCCAGCGCCCGCAGGTGCGCCTGGTTGTTGATGAGATACCGCGACGCGCCATCCTTCACAAAGATCCGGCTCGGGAGGTGGTCGATGATGGTTCGGAGAAGATTCCGTTCCTCGGCCAGCTTGTCCTCCGCGAGCTTGGCGGCGGTCACATTGCGCGTGACGCCGAAGGTGCCGATGATCCGCCCCGCGCCGTCGCGCCACGGCATCTTGGTGGTCGAGCCCCAGGCCTCGACCCCATCGCGTTTCGTGATGTGCTGCACCGCACCCACGATCGGCTGGCCGGTGCGGATGATCACCTGCTCCTCGGAGAACGCCATGTCGGCGTGGGCGGGGGAGAAAAAATCGACGTCCGATTTACCGATGACGTCCTCCGGCGTGGAGGCCCCGAGCCACTCCGCGTGGGCGCGGTTCACGCGCACAAAACGACTCCGCATATCCTTGAAGTAAATCCGGTCAGGCAGGTTTTCCATCAACAGGCGCAGGATCGCCGAGTCCAGTGACTCAACGGAAGACAGAGACGGAGGTTGGGGTTCGCTCATCGGAGGCGCCACCATCATGCCGGGCCCGACCCGGCAGGCAATCATGCGCTGGCGGGAAAAATTCGGGGCGACCGGCCGACGCCCGGCCACTGTGAGCGCGCCCAGCCTCCGGTGGGATCACAAAGGTGAATCAAACACCATGGACTGTCCAAACTCCCGCCGACGGCGCGTCCACCGCCCTCATCGGCGACCGGGCTACCGCCGCCCATGTTCTCGTAAGCCCACTGCGTGGCGCTTGCACGAAAACGTCAGTCACACCGCTCGCCGTGGGGCGCGCTACGAGACCCGCGACCTCTTCCAGCCCACCCCGCGCCAACACCCGAAGCGCCGCCGCGCCGCGCCGACGGAGGCCTGGTTCCCCGGCGCGTAGCGATGCCGGTGGCGGCTATGTCCACGATGCGCTCGTCGGCGGGTCCTTGAATTCATGGGGAAGCACGGGCGTCGCGCCCCGCCGCCCCAGCCTCGACCACCGCGGCCTCGCGGTGGCTGCGGCGCCAACAACTCGGAATCACCGCCGGCCTTGCCGGCGCTTTGCCGTGTGTGCGGGACGGCTTGGCCATATTGGCGCGGATTTTGTCGAGCTCTGCGAAGTGACTGCGTGGGGTTGAAACGCACGCGCCCACCGGCACACGCACTCGCGGCTGCGCAGCTTTCCCGCGCAGATGATTGAGGCTTTGTTTCAACGGAGGATACACCGACGGCGCCCACTTTTGTATTTTCTGGTTTCTTTTGTGCGGACGCAGCCCGGCGTTGAAGTCGGTCGCGAGGTCGGCAGGTTTCGCAGTTCGGCATGAAGCACCCCTACTACCCCGCCCTCGACGGATTGCGCACCATCGCCGTCGGCATTGTGCTCTGCGCGCATGGCGGCGTGCCGTATTTCCGCAGCGGCGGGGTGGGCGTGGATATCTTTTTTGTTCTCAGCGGATTTCTAATCACGACCATCCTCAGCGGCGAATGGGCGCGCACGGGCGGGATCAATTTCAGGAATTTCTACGCGCGGCGTTTCCTGCGGCTGGCACCCGCGCTGTTCCTCACCTGCGCGTTCGTCGCGGTCGGCATGCTGTGGCTGGAAAAACGTTTTCCCGGCACCGAGATCGCGCTCTCGCTCAGTTACACGGCCAACTGGGCGCTGGCGTTTTATGAGTATCATCTCACCTGGCTGAACCACTGTTGGTCGCTGTCGGTGGAGGAGCAGTTTTATATGATCTGGCCGCTGATCATCGTGGCGCTGGAGCGCAGCGTGCGTTCGCCCGTGACCAAGTATCGCCTGCTTCTCGGCGGCGCACTGTGCATCGCAGTTTATCGTGCCTGCCATGTCGGCGTGTATTCCGACTACCGAATCAACTTCGGCCTC
>JANXLP010000212.1 GCA_025355125.1 Opitutaceae bacterium
CTGCGCGACGGCTCCCTCAACCTCTCCGCCCGCACCCAGCACTACGCCTCCCTCCCCGCCGCCGCCCTGCGCTTCCTGCGTTCACCCCGCGCTCTATCTTGAGCTCAAACCGGAATACCGTGGGTTGTGGCTGGCCGGCCGGGGTTTTGGTGCGCAAAGATGGGCGACGATGCAGACGACAAAAACGGAATCCCATGGCTACCGGCTCGCCGCGATTGATCTGGATGGGACGTTGCTCGGACCGGATCACACGATCAGCCCGGCCAATGCGCGGGCGGTGGCGCGGCTGCAGGCGGCGGGGATCGAGGTCGTGCTCGCCTCGGGGCGGCACTACAGGACGATGATGGACTTTGCGCGGGCGTTGCCGGGCGTGCGGTGGATCGTCGCGGTGCAGGGTGCGGAGGTCGCCGATGTCGCGCGGGCACGGGTGCTGCACCAATCGTTTCTCGATCCGCTGGCGGCGCGGTGGGTGTTGGCGTTGAGCCGCGAGATGGGCTTCCCCGCGCTCGTGTATGCGCGCGAGGGGATCATGACGGACAGCGACCTCGCAGTGGGGGCGTATTGGCAACACATCGGGCACCGGCCGGCGCGGGTTTCGACGGAGAAATTTTTCGCGATGCCTACGTTTAAGATCGTGTGGGTGGGCGAACCGGAGCGGCTGGCGACGTTGGCGGCGGAGGCGGCGGTCGCGGCGATGCCGACGGAGAAAATCCGTTCGCACCGTTATCTTTTTGAGTTCGTGCAACCGGGGGTGACGAAGGCGACGGGGCTCGCGGCGCTGGCGGCGAAGCTGGGGATTCGGCGCGAGGAGACGCTGGCGTTTGGCGATGCGGACAACGATGTGCCGATGTTTGCGTGGGTGCGGACGGCGGTGGCGATGGCACACGGTTGGCCGAATGCGCTGGCGCGGGCGACGCTGGTGGCGCCGGCGGGTGCGCCGGAGGAGGCGTTGGCGCGCGGGGTGGAGGCGGTGTTGGGCGCGGGCGGTGAAGAAATGTTTCGCCGTTGATGCGGTGGGGGCGGGCGCTTTGCTCGCGGTCATGGCCAAACCACTTGTCGGAATCATCATGGGGAGCACGTCGGATTGGGAGACGATGCAACATGCGGCGGAGCAGCTCGAGGCGCTCGGCGTGCCTTATGAGAGGCGCGTCGTGAGTGCGCACCGCACGCCGAAGCTGATGGTGAGCTACGCCGAGGGCGCGGAGCGGCGCGGGCTGAAGGTGATCATCGCGGGCGCGGGCGGCGCGGCGCACTTGCCGGGCATGACGGCGGCGATGACTACGCTGCCGGTGTTGGGCGTGCCGGTGGAGTCGCACGCGCTGAAGGGCCTGGATTCGCTGCTCTCGATCGTGCAGATGCCGGGGGGAGTGCCGGTGGCGACGTTTGCGATCGGGAAGCCGGGCGCGATCAACGCGGCGCTGTTTGCGGCGTCGGTGGTGGGCTTGGAAAACGCCGACGTGGCGAAGGCGTGGAAGCAATTTCGTGCGGCGCAGACGGCGAAGGTGCTGAAGGCGAAGTTGCCGTGAGCTGCTGGTTGAAAGTTGAAGGTTGAAAGGTGAATGACCGAGAGGCGGCTTGCGGCTTCGGGTCTTTCAACCTTCACCTTTCAACCCTCAACTTCTGACCATGATTCTTCCCGGAAAAACCATTGGCATGCTCGGCGGCGGGCAGCTCGGGCGCATGTTCGCGCAGGCGGCGCAGACGCTCGGTTATCGCGTGCATGTTTACGAGCCGCAGACGCATTGCCCGGCGGGCGCGGTGGCGGACCGGGAGGTCAACGCGAGCTACGACGATGCGGAGGCGTTGATGGCGTTCGCGCGGGGCGTGGATGTGGTGACGTATGAATTTGAAAACATCCCGACGGCGGCGCTGGCGGTGATCGCGCCGGTGGTGCCGCTGCACCCGCGCGCGGAGGTGTTGCACACGACGCAGAACCGGCAGCGCGAGAAGGCGTGGCTGCGCGCGAACGGTTTCCCGCATGTGGCGTATGCCGAGGCGCTCGACGGGGACATCGCGCCGGCGGTGGCGCAGGTCGGGCTGCCGTGCGTGGTGAAGACGGCGGATTTTGGCTACGACGGTAAAGGGCAGATGAAGCTCACGACGGCGGGCGACCTCGAGCAGGCGGTGGCGATTTTTCGCGGGCGGCGCTGCGTGGTGGAGGCGTGGTGTGAGTTTACGTGCGAGCTGTCGGTGATTGTGGCGCGGAGCAGTGCGGGGGAGACGAAGGCGCTGCCGGTGGCGGAGAATATCCACACGCACCATATTTTGGATTTTTCCATCGTGCCGGCGCGAGTCGCTCCGGCGGTCGCGCAGGCGGCGGAGGCGCTCGCGATGCGCATCGCGGATAGGCTCGGTGTGGTGGGTTTGCTCGCGGTGGAGTTGTTTCTCACCACGCGGGGCGAGCTGGTCGTCAATGAGCTCGCGCCGCGTCCGCACAACAGCGGGCACTGGTCGCTGGATGGCGGCGAGACGAGTCAGTTTGAGCAGCACGTGCGTGCGGTGTGCGGGTTGCCGCTGGGCGCGGTCGGAGTGCGCGAGCCGACGGTGATGGTGAATATTTTGGGCGACGCGTGGAAGTGGGCCGACGGCAAAGTTGTCGGCGAGCCGAACTGGGCGGCGGTGTTGGCAGAGCCGAAGGCGAAGCTACATCTCTACGGTAAAGCGGAGCCGCGGCCGGGGCGGAAGATGGGGCATTTCACGGTGCGTGCGGCGGACATCGAGACGGCGCTGGCAACGGCGCGGGAGTTGAAGGCGCGGCTGTGAACGGGGTTTGAGACCGGTGCCTGATTGCAGGCGATCGCGGGTGGCGAGGGAATCTGCGCGGTGAGTTTCGGAACACGGGCAAGAGGCCCGAGCCACCTCGGAACCAGAAGTCTAAAGAATAACAGCCGTTGGTATAATACCCACGTCTGATGATTTCTGGACGATAGTGTAGTGTCCCGCAATTGAGTCGGCATAAGCGCGGGAACGGCAGGATGGCCGGATGTCAAAAACAAGTTTGCCGGTGGTGGTGTCGGACCACGGTATTCCGCGGAAGCCCGCTAAAGTGTTTTCGGGCAAGGCCGGCAATATTTAATGGCTAACTGAGCGCTGCCGTGCAGGGTGGACCGTGGCATGTCAGCCCCATCCACCTTCCTGTATCTCGCGAGCGTGCAACTGCGCGGCGCGCGAGCCGACGAAACCGCGCGCTGCGAGCGAGAGCTCGCGGCGCATCATTACCTGCCGGAGG
>JANXLP010000215.1 GCA_025355125.1 Opitutaceae bacterium
TCAGTGTCATCATGGAACTCCTCAACTCCAAGGTGAACCACAAGGACTACATGTGCGACCACACCGCCTGGGGCGTCGAGCTCGTGAAGCGCGTGGGCTCAGAACGCTTCAAGCTCCTCTACGATATCTACCACATGCAGATTATGGAAGGTGACGTGATCCGCACGATCAACGAGAGCCACCAATACATCGGCCACTACCACACCGCCGGCAACCCCGGCCGCGCCGAGTTCGAAGCCGGCGACCAGCAGGAGCTTTATTACCCACCGATCATGCGCGCGATCGCCGCCACCGGCTTCAAGGGCTTCGTCGCGCAGGAATTCATCCCCAAGCGCGACCCGCTCACCTCTTTGCGCGCGGCGGTGAAGCTCTGCACCGTCTGACCCCGTGGAGCGCGGACGCACCGTCCGCTCGCTCCTACCCCAGCGCGGTCTTCGCCTCTGCCAACACCACGGCGAACGGCGTCTCCCCCGCCGTGCCGAAGCGCGGATGCCGCGTGAGTTTCGCCGCCGATAACGCGGGCGAAGCGATCCCGCACAAAAACCGCGCCATCGGCCGCGCTCCGCTCAGCGCGCGCGGGTGGTCGTCGCGCAACGCCACCAGTTCTTCACGTGTGAGCAGCAGCCCGCCCTGCGCCCGCTCCAAATTCACCGCCGGATCACCCGCGCACGGCCCGCAATGCCCGCAGTCGCGCCCCAGCTCCTCGCCGAAATACCGGAGTAGCCGCCGCACGAGACAACCCTCGCCGCCCAGCAGCTCCGTGACCGTGCGCGTGCGCGTAATATCGCTGCTCTCGCGCGCCGCGAACCGCCGGCGCAACTCATGCCACACCGCCGCGAGATCATCGGGCACGCGCACCACGCGATAGCCCTGCCGCACGCCCGCGACCTGGAGTTCGATGTCGCCCTTCTCTTCCAGAAAATTGAGCGCCTTCACCACCCGCTCGCGCTCGCCCCCAAGCACCGTCACCGCCTCGGCGAGCACCACGGAATTCCACACCCGCCCCACCTTCGCCAGCGCGAAGAGTTTCTCCAGAAACGCGCGCCGCTCCGCGTCGAAGCGTCCCAGAATCTCCTCCGGCGCGCGCTGGAACTTCCACTGATACGTCGTATAAAACGGCGCGGTCGCCGCGATCAACCCGTCGAGTTCCAGGTAAGTGAGCGCCGTCGAGACGACGAGCTGCCGGATATCGTGCCGCGCCGACAACTCATAGCCGGAGAGGTCGAACGTCTCGCCCACCGTCCGCTCCGCGAGCAATTCTTTCAGCAAATGGCGCAGCGCCTCAGGCGTGGGCGTGTCGCCGTAGGTGAAGTTTTCCAACACCGTGAGATCCTCCGCCGCCGCGAGGATCTCGCAGTGCGCCGGCGCCCCGTCGCGCCCCGCGCGGCCGATCTCCTGCGCGTAGTTTTCAAGACTCTTCGGGAGATTGTAGTGATAGACCGCGCGGATGTTCGCCTTGTCGATACCCATGCCGAACGCAATCATCACAACAACAATGGCGCGGTCCGAAGCCATAAAACGGTTCTGCACCGTCTCGCGCGCCTCCGCCTCCATCCCCGCGTGATAGGCTTCGGCCGAAAAACCCGCCGCCGCGAGCGCCGCCGCCACCGTCTCCGCCGTCTTCTGCAACGTCACATAGACAATCGTCGGCCCCACGGGCCGCACCTTCAGCCGCGCCAGCAAAAACCCGATGCGCTCCTGCGGCGCACACGCCGTCACGCGCAGAAAAAGATTGGGCCGGTAAAAGCCCGTGTGGACGTGCGCCTCGGGCGCGATGGCAAACGCCGCGCAGATGTCGCGCGCCACCGCCGGCGTGGCCGTCGCGGTGAGCGTGAGCACGCGGCCGACTTTCAGCTCCCGCGCGTAGCGGGCCAGCTTCAGGTAGTCCGGCCGGAAATTGTGCCCCCACTCGGAGATGCAGTGCGCCTCGTCGATCACGAGCAGATCGATGCGCAGCGCCTTGAGCCGCGCGAGAAACCGCTCGTTGGAAAACCGCTCGGGCGCAACATAGAGCAATTTCAACCGCCCCGCCTGCAGCGCGCTTTGAATCGCCTCAAACGCCTCGCGGCTCACCGAAGAATCCAGCCGCGCCGCCTCGATGCCGCGCGCGAGCAGGAAATCCACCTGGTCCTTCATGAGCGCGATGAGCGGCGAAACCACGACCGTGAGCCCATCGAGCAGGAGCGCCGGCAGTTGGTAACAAAGGCTCTTGCCGCTGCCCGTCGGAAACACCGCGAGCGCCGAATGCCCGGCGAGCAGTTGCGCGATCACCGCCTCCTGCCCGGGTCGAAACGAAGAAAAACCAAAGCGCTCGCGAAGCAAAGTCCGGGCTGCCTCGGTCGGATTCGCGCTCGTGTGGTCCACGTGTCAGACGTGCGGCGGCCCCACCCGAACGTCAAGAGGCTGCGAGCAAGCGACGCAGCGTCTCATCTACAAGTTTCGGGTTAGCCTTACCCTTCGCGGCTTTCATGATCGGGCCTTTGAACGCGTTGATCGCGCTATCCTTGCCCGTCTTGAACTCGGCGAGCGCTTTCGGATTGGCTGCGATGGAATCGCGACACCAAGTCTCGAGTTCGGCGGAGTCGGTGGGTGCAGCAGCGAGGCCGAGACGGGCGACGATGGCGGCGGGCGCTTCACCGCTATAACAGGCTTCACTAAAAACCTCGCGAGCGGCTGTTAATAAGATGCTGCCCGACTCAACTAGATTCACCAATTCAGCAAGGTGCTTTGGAGGCAATTTAGCTCTGATAAACTCCAACGCAGCCCCTTTCGCGGATAATGGAAGTGAAAGCGCAGCCTCAAAAGCAGGCCAAGACTTGTGATTCGCCATAATGCGCAAGACATCGTTGGCGATCCAGTTGCCCACCGCTTGCGCGTGGCCAGGACCGACAAGCTTGGCGGTTGCTTCGAAGAAATCGCTCAACTCGCGATCAGGAATCAGCACCGACGTGATCGTGTAGGGAACTTGGTAATCCGTGAGGAATCGCCGCTGCTTGTCGAAAGGCAGTTCGGGGCATTCGGCGCGGAGCGTATCTTTCCAAGCGGCGTCCACCTGCACCGGCATCAGATCGGGATCAGGAAAGTAGCGATAGTCGTGCGCCATTTCTTTCGAGCGCAGCGACTGCGAAGTGCCCGTCTGGCCATCGTAGTCGCGCGTTTCCTGAATGAGTTTCCCGCCGGCAGCGACAACCGCGAGCTGACGCTTGATCTCGTGCGCAATGCCGTCGCGCACAAATGAAATGGAGTTGAGATTCTTCAGTTCGA
The DNA here is from genome assembly GCA_025355125.1 of Opitutaceae bacterium. Taxonomy (GTDB): domain Bacteria; phylum Verrucomicrobiota; class Verrucomicrobiia; order Opitutales; family Opitutaceae; genus Tous-C4FEB. The sequence continues at coordinate 3,265 of JANXLP010000215.1, forward strand.
CCTTGGTTCCGAGCTTCGTCTCGCCGACGGGACGGATGGAGATATTGGCGTCGCAGCGGAGCTGGCCCTTCTCCATATCGCAGTCGGAAATACCGCCGTAGATCATCGTGTTGCGAATCGACGTAAGGTAAGCAAACGCCTCCTCGGCCGTGTGCATCGCCGGATCGGACACGATCTCCATGAGCGGCGTGCCGGCGCGATTGTAGTCCACGAGCGAATCGGTGACGTGGTGGTTCAGTTTGCCGACATCCTCTTCGAGATGGATGCGCGTGAGCGGGATTTTTTTGTGCTCGCCCATCACGTTGCGCGCGGAGCCGGGCAGCTCGATCTCGACGGAGCCGCCGATGCAGATCGGTTGGTCGTATTGCGAGATCTGGTAGTTCTTCGGCGAGTCGGGATAAAAATACTGTTTGCGGTCCCATTTGCAGACCGGAGCGATCTCACAGCCAAGCAAGAGGCCGGCTTTGATGATGGCGTCGAGCGCCGCCTTGTTCATCACCGGCAGCGTGCCGGGCAGCGCGAGCACAACGGGATCAGTGAGCGTATTGGGCTCATGGCCGTAACCGGCGCCGACGCGCGTGAAGACCTTGGAGTGGGTCTTGATCTGAACGTGAACCTCCAGACCGATGACAGCTTCGTAATTCATTTCGAAAGGAGGAGAGAAAAGAGGAGGCAGAAACGGAGTTTAGTCACAGAGAACACGGAGCTCGGACACAGAGTTCACGGAGCAAGACGGCGGAGGCCGTGTTTGATGAGGAGCGTGGTGCGGAAATTGAAGAGGAGGCCAATGCGGCAGGCAGAGAAGCGCAGGTAAGTGCGCACTTGGGCATCGTCAACGCCTAGGAGTTCGTCGATGGCTTTGAGTTCTACGACGACACGTTTCTCGACGAGGAAATCGAGACGGTAAGCATCCTCGATCAACAAATCCTTGTAGGTAACAGCGCAGAGTTTTTGTTCATCGAACGCTAAACCCCGAAGCCGAAACTCATGCGCGAGTGCCTCTTGATATGCGCTCTCGAGGAGCCCGGGGCCGAGTTCCTTGTGCACCTCTACGGCCGCTCCAATGATCTGCTCGGTCAGCTGATTGATCTCTTCATTCATGGAATTGTCCTCTGTGAACTCTGTGTCGGAGCTCTGTGTCCTCTGTGGCAAAAAAATCAGAGTGCGGGATACTTCGTGTGCCAGTCATGCGCCTGCTCGTAGGCGTGGGCGGTAGCGAGAAGATCGGCTTCGCGGAAGGGCTGGCCGATGAGTTGGAGGCCGATGGGCAGACCGCTCGTGGTAAAGCCGCAGGGAAGGCTGAGGGCGGGCAGACCGGCGAGGTTCACTCCGATTGTATAAATGTCGCAGAGATACATCGCGAGCGGATCGGCGGATTTTTCTCCAAGCTTAAACGCGGGGATTGGCGATGTCGGCGTGATGAGCGCGTCCACCTCGCGGTAGGCGTTGAGGAAATCCTGGCGGATGAGCGTGCGGACTTTTTGCGCGCGCAGGTAGTAGGCGTCGTAGTAGCCGGAGCTGAGCACGTAGGTGCCGAGGATAATGCGGCGCTTAACCTCGTCGCCAAAACCTTCGGCGCGGGATTTTTGGTAAACATCAAGCACATCCTTGGCGTCTTTCGAGCGGTGGCCGTAGCGGATGCCGTCGTAGCGGGCCAAGTTGGAAGAGGCCTCGGCGGTCGCGATGACGTAGTAGGCGTCGAGGCAGTATTGGGTATGCGGGAGCGACACTTCGCGGATTTCGCAGCCGAGCGATTTGTAGAACGCGATGGCCTTCTCCACCGCCGCGCCCACTTCGGGATCGAGACCGGCGCCGAAGTATTCTTTGGGAATGCCGAGCTTCCACGGACCACGGCGATTCTTTAGTTCTGCGCGGTAATCGGGAATTTCGGTTTTAAACGAGGTGGAATCGCGCGGGTCGTGGCCGGCGATAGCGCCGAGCATGATCGCCGCGTCTTCGACCGTGCGGGCAAACGGACCGATCTGATCGAGCGACGACGCGTAGGCGATGAGACCGTAGCGCGAGATGAGTCCGTAAGTGGGCTTGAGGCCGACGAGACCGCAGAGTGCGGCCGGTTGGCGAATGGAGCCGCCGGTGTCGGAGCCGAGCGTGGCGATGGCCTCCCCCGCCGCGAGTGCAGCGGCGCTGCCACCAGAGGAACCGCCCGGCGTGCGGGTGAGATCCCAGGGATTATGCGTAGGCCCAAAGGCCGAGTTCTCCGTGGAGGAACCCATGGCGAACTCGTCGCAGTTAAGCCGACCATGCAGCACGGCGCCGGCGCGCTGGAGGCTTTGCGTCACCGTCGCGTCGTAGGGTGAAACAAAGTTCGCGAGCATCTTGCTCGATGCGGTGAGGGGCTGGCCGGTGACGGCGATCACGTCTTTCAGGCCGATGGGAATGCCATCGAGTGCGCCGCGCGATTGACCGGTGGCGCGACGGGCGTCGGAGGCGGCGGCTTGGGCGAGCGCGTCGGGCTCGTCGAAGGAGTTGAAGGCATGAACGCGCGCCTCGACCGCCTTCGTGCGCGCGATCACGGCCTGAGTCAGCTCGACCGAAGAAAGTTGGCCGGCCGCGAGTTGCGCAGAGAGTTCGGCGATGGTCTGAAGATACAGCGGAGTGGACATCGGCGTTACTCCACGACTTTCGGGACCACGATCATGTTGTCGCGTTGCGCGGGCGCGTTGCGGAGCGCATCGGCCACGGCGAGGCCGGGCTGCGCGATGTCGGCGGCCCAGACGTTGTGCAGCGGGAACGCGTGCGCGGTCGGCTCGATACCCGAGACATCGACCTTGGCGAGTTGCTCGATGTGACCGAGCACGCTGCCGAGCTGCGCAGAAAAACGGATTTTCTCTTCGGGCGTGAGCGCGAGACGCGACAGTTCTGCGATGCGGTCGATGTTGAGATCGGCGGGCTGCGACATGGTTACTTGCGGATAATGTAGCCGGAGGACGCGACGACGTCGTCTTGGATTTTGGTGAACACAGCGTTCACTTCGTCGTCGGTAAGCGTCCGGTCGGGAGCCCGGAACACGAGGGAGAACGCGAGACTTTTGGTGCCTTCGGCCAGGCCCTTACCTTGGTAAACGTCGAAGACTGTGACGGCTTCGAGCGCGAAGGCGTTGCCGACGACGGTGCGGGCAGATTTCGCGAGGGCTTTCTGCACTTCGCCAGCGGTAGTCGCGAGAGGCACCACGAGCGCGAGGTCGCGCAGCGCGGCCGGCTGCAGGCTGAAGTCGGCATAGCGTTTCCGCGCCGCGGAGGCGGCGACGAGTTTTTCGGGGAGGATCGCGACGATGCCGGCGTAGACTTTGCCCTCGACGCCATAGGCTTTCGCCATCGCGAGGCTCAAGAGCCCGAAACGAGCCGTCCAACCGTGCTGCATCTCGCCAGCGGAGGCGGACTGGCCTTCCTGCCAACCATAGAACGGACCACCGACGGCCGTGAGCGGCTGGCGCGCGAGGTCGATGCCCGCCATTGCGGCGAGCGACACGACATGATGTTTCACTCCGTAGAAATCGACCGCCTCACGTTGACGCCAGTGGCGCGCGCCGTCTTCGGCGATAACGAAACCGACGGCAGCGCACTCAAGATTGTGACCATTGCGCTCGATGAAAACGCGACCGGTTTCGCAGAGGCGCGAGACGGCAACGCCGCGGGACTGGTTCAACTTAAGCGTCGCCAGCAGCCCCATGATGATCGTGGGGCGGAGGTGCGACTGGTCTTCCACGAAAGGATTGGAGAGCGCGAGTTCGGCAGCGGCGGTTTCGGAAACCCAAGTCTTAAGTTCGGAGCCGGGGCGCAGCGTGTAGTTCACACACTCGTGAAAGTCATGGCCAACGAGGTAGTCGGTGACGCGGCGATTGAAGAGCACGACCGGATCATCGTCACCGACAAGGCCGGGCACAGATACCGGCGTCGGCGGGATGCGCTCAGTGCCGTAAACGCGAAGGATTTCTTCGACGAGATCGATGGGCCGGTCGAGATCGTCGCGCCAGCTCGGGATCGAAACGCGCCATTCGTCGCGATAGGTTCGCTTCTCACCGAGAGTATCGTGCGTGACCTCGCCGAGATCGGTGACGTTTAGCTCAAGCGCCTCGAGGGCGTCTTTCATATCCTCGGGCGGGATAACGAAGCCGAGGCGTTCACGCACGAAGGACGGCGCGAGGACGATCTCGCGCTGCCACGGAATATCGCTGCCAACT
>JANXLP010000227.1 GCA_025355125.1 Opitutaceae bacterium
GAGCTGCTCGCGAAACTCGCCGTGCTCGAATCACGCGTCGCCGCCACCGGCGCGACCGTGACCAACTTTGGCATGATCGACAAAGCCCAGGACGCCTACGCGCTCCTGCCGAAACTCAAAGCCGCCGACCTCGACCTCGTATTCTGCGACATGGTCACCTACGCGACGTCAGCCACGTTCAGTGCGATCATCCGCGGCCTCGATGTGCCGATCGTGCTCGTCGCGCTCCAGCCGCTCGCCGCGATGGACTACGCCAAGGCGACGACGCACATGCAGCTCGCCAACGACGATTTCTGCTCCGTGCCCGAGTTCACCGGCGTCGCCATCCGCATGGGCAAGCGTCCACCCGAGGTCATCCTCGGCACGCTCTACAACGATCCCGCCGCCGATGCGGAACTCGTCGAGTGGTGCGACATCGCGATGGCGCTCCACGATCTGAAACGCGCCCGCCTCGGCCACTTCGGCCATCCCATCGAGCACATGCTCGACATGCAGACCGACCAGACTGCGCTCACCGCCGCCTTTGGCCTCCATGTGGTCCAGACTGAAGCCGACGACCTGCTCCGCCTCAGCCGCGACGTCACGCCCGCCGAGATCGCCGCCAAGAGCGCCGAAATCCTCGCGCTCTTCGACACGCCCGACCCGAAGGCCGATCCGCTCACGCGCAAACTCACCGACGAAGATCTCCACATCGCCGCGCGCACGGCCGTCGCCCTCGATAAATTTGTCGCGCACCACGAGCTCGACGGCCTCGCCTACTACTACGAAGGCGAACCCGGCAGCGCCCTCCGCGAGCTCGTGACCAATCTCATCGTGGGCAACTCGCTGCTCACCGCCGCCGGTTTCCCGATGTGCGGCGAGTCGGATCTGAAAACGTGCGTCGCGATGCTCATCATGGACCGCCTCGGCATCGGCGGCAGTTTCGCCGAGTTTCACCCGATCGATTTCTCCGAGGGCTTCGTGCTCGTCGGCCACGACGGCCCGCACCACCTCAACATTGCCGCCGCGAAACCCGTGCTCCGCAGCCTCGTCAAATATCACGGCAAACCGGGCAAAGGCGCCGGCGTGGAGTTCAAGATCAAGGAAGGCCCGATCACGATGCTCAGCATCGGCGTCACCGCGTCCGGGAAATTCAAATTCATCATCGCCGAGGGCGAAAGCGTCCACGGCCCCATCCCCGCCACCGGCAACACCAACACACGCGGCTTCTTCAAGCCCGATGTCCGCACCTTCCTCAAACGCTGGGTCGCCGAGGGTCCGACGCACCACTTCGCCCTCGGCATCGGCCACCGCGCCCAATCGCTCCGCCGCATCGGCGAGGCCCTCGGCATCGAAACCGTCATGATCAATCTGGAGAAATAAAAATATGCGCCGTTTCCTCGCCCTCACGTTCGCTTGTTGCGCGGCATTCTCGCCGCGTATCACCGCCGCCGAGCCGACCCTCACGCTCGAGCAAGGCTTCCGCGCGCCGCCGCCCGCCGCGCGCCCGCACACGTATTGGCTCTGGCTCAATGGCTACGTTCACCTCCCGACTGCCGCCGACGAACTCAAGGCGATGCGCGATGTCGGCCTCGGCGGCGTGTTGCTCTTCGAAATGGGCGCACGCGGCGATCCGGCGACGATCCCCCCGCCCGGCCCGGCTTTTCTCAGCCCCGCCTGGGTAAAACAACTCCGCACCACCACTGAGCAGGCGAAAGCTCTCGGCCTGCAAGTGGACATGTCCGTGATCAGCAGCTGGGACATGGGCGGTCCGTGGATTGAGCCGAAGCACGCGAGTATGGGCCTTTACACGACGGAGACCACGACGACGGGCGGTGCGATGCTCGACCTCGCGTTGCCCTTCCCCACGCCCGAGCGCGCCGCTCCGCTCGGCGCGGACGGAAAACCCGCATTCTGGACCGATGTCGCCGTGCTCGCGCTCCGTGCTCCGCGCCGCCTGCCCGCGCACGAGTTCGTGCTACGGCTCGATCCCAACGACATTCACCAAATCCCCGCGATCGCTCTCGACCAAGGCACGCCCAACGCCCCCGCCGACCTCGCCGCGACGATGACGCCGGTCCGCGAGTTCAGTGTCGCCGTTTCAACCACCACCGCGCGCGACGCGGATTTCACCGAGGTCCTGCGCGGGACACTCACCGCCGCCGCCGGCGTGCAGCGTTTCGCTCTCCCCGCCGGCACGAAGGCGCGCTACGTCCGCCTGCGTCTGTTGAGTGGCCACGACGAAAGCCGCCCGCGCTGGACGCTCGGCGAGTTCGAAGTGTTCGACGCTACCGGCCGCAATATCGCCAAATCTCACGCTGCCGATCAGGCCCGCGACGGCGCGCTCATGGTGCGCTCGCCTGTCCCGCTCACCTACACGGGTTGGAGCGCGGTGAAGATTCAGGACACCAACCGCGTCGGCGCCGCGGGCGTGTTCGCCAGCGCCGGCTGGCCGTCGTTCGATATCGCGGATGTGCGTGAGGTCGTCGATGTCACGGCGCAGGTAGATCGCGCGGGCGGTCTCAAGTGGGATGCGCCGACCGGCGAATGGACGATTTTGCGCTACGTGTGCATGGTCACCGGCGAGAAACTCAAGGTGCCCAGCCCGGCCTCCGATGGCTTCGCGAGCGACCACCTCAGCGCAGAAGCGACGCGCATCCACATGAATCACGTGGTGGCTCAACTGCGCGCGGGCCTCGGCGACGACCTCGCGGCGAGCGGGATTAGAAATCTCTACCTCGCGAGCTACGAAGTCGTCGGCCGCGTGTGGTCGCCCGTCTTTGCCGGCGAGTTCATGCGCCGCCGCGGCTACGACCTTGCGCCGTATCTTCCGGCGATCTTCGGCGCGCGCATCGGCGATGAGGAGATGACGGAGCGTTTCCTTTTCGATTATCGTAAAACCCTCGGTGAAGTCGTCGTCGATGCCTACTACCGCACCGCCCGCGAAGTCGCGCACGCGGCCGGGCTCACGATCAAATCCGAAGCCGGCGGCCCCGGTCCGCCCATTCACACGCCGCCGATGGACGCGCTCCTCGCGCACGGTGCCGTGGACAGCGTGCAGGGCGAGTTTTGGCCCTTCTGGCCCGATAACGACGCGCTCCAAGTCATTAAAGAGCCCGCTTCCGCCGCGCACATTTACGGCAAACGCGTCGTGCATCTCGAAGCGTTCACCTCGTTTCAGCATTGGGCTGAGGGCCCGCAGGATTTGAAGCCCAGCGCCGATCGCGTCTTCACCGAAGGCGGCAACCATTTCGTGTGGCACACCTGGACGCACCAGGCGCCGGACTACGGTCTGCCCGGCCTCGTTTACGGCGCGGGCACGCACCTCAGCCGCAGTGTCACGTGGTGGCCGAAAGCGAAACCGTTCATCGACTACCTCGCGCGCAGTTCGTTTCTGCTGCAGCGCGGGCTCTTCGCCGCCGACGTGCTTTATTACTACGGCGACGGCGGCGCCAACTTCGTCCTGCCGCGGAAAAACCCGGCCACACTCGGCCCTGGCTATGACTACGATGTGACCAACGCCGACGTGCTGCTCAACCGCTTCACCGTGCGCGATGGCCGCCTCACGCTGCCCGAAGGCACGAGCTACGCCGTCCTCGTGCTCCCCGACCGCGACGACATCTACCCGCCTGTGCTCGCGAAGATCGAAGAACTCGTTGCGGCCGGTGCGACTGTGGTGGGACGCAAACCCACGCGCGCCTCAGGCCTCGAAAAATTCCCCGCGAGCGATGCCCGCGTGCGCGAAATCGCCGACCGCCTCTGGGGCGATCTCGACGGCAAGTCCCGCACGAGTCGCGTCCACGGCAAAGGTCGCATCTTCAGCGGCGTGCCGGAACGCGCCGTGCTCATGACGCTGGGCGTCGCGCCTGATTTCGTCGCGAGTCCCGCGCTCGACTTCACGCACCGCCGCGATGCCGAGGGTGAAATTTATTTTGTGCGTAACAAAACCAATGCCGCCGTTGCCGAGACCGCGATGTTCCGCGCCGGCGACCGCACGCCGGAATTCTGGGACCCCATCAGCGGGAAAATTTCCCGCGCGCCCGCATTCCGCCGCACGCCCGCCCGTATCGAAGTGCCGCTCACCTTCGCCCCGCACGGCTCGACGTTCGTGATCTTCCGTGAACGCTCGACCGTCCCACCGCTCGCCGTGACGGACGAAAAAGCCGCCGGTCTGCCGGCGCCGCTATCGCTGGACCGCGACTGGACCCTCGACTTCGCCTCGCCGCTCGGCGCCCCCTCGAGCATCACGCTGCCGCAAGTCGGCCCCTGGACGAAGACCGCCGACGCCACCCTGAAAACATTTTCCGGCACCGGCACGTATCGGAAGACCTTCACGCTCCCCGCCGGCTGGCGCACCTCGCGCCGCCGCATTGACCTCGACCTCGGCCAGCTCTGGAACATCGGCGAAGTTTTCCTTAACGGAAAATCACTCGGGGTGTTGTGGACACCGCCGTTCCGCGTGGATGCGACCGCGGCGTTGCGCGAGGGGGAAAACCAACTCGCGGTCGAAGTGATCAACACGTGGCAGAACCGCCTGATCGGCGACGCCCGCCTCCCCGCCGCCGAGCGCCGCACGCGGACCAACATCCTCGTCTCGCAGCGCAAACCCTGGAAAGATCTCGAGCCGATTGAGTCCGGCCTTTTCGGCCCGGTGCGGCTGGTGCCGAGTGCGGTGGTCCCATGAGCATCAACCTATGAACCGATTCCTTCTGCTCCCGTTGTTTGCCGTCGGCGCGCTCGCAGGTGCGGAGACGGCGCCTTACCGCGAGCCGTTCGCGCAGTCGTTCCCGAACCGCAAGGAGCAGCATCTCCAGATCAAGGCCTACGCGGACACGTTGCTGAAAGCGCAGGCCGAGCGCTCGCTGAATTCGGTGGAGCCGGATTTTTCGAGCCCGGCGGCCTACGAACGTTCGGTAGAGCCGTATCGCGAACGGTTGAAGGCGGCCTATGGGACGCCACCGCCGGGAGCAAAAGAAGGGCGAGTAAGCAAATTTGAAAAGGTCGGCGAAGACGCGCTCTGCACGATTTATCGCGCGTGGGTGGAGGTCGTGGACGGGGTGGAGGCCTACGGAATTTACCTCGTGCCGAAAAATCTAAAGGCCGGAGCGAAGGCGCCGCTGCTCATTGCCCAGCACGGCGGCGGCGGAAACCCCGAGGCGGTCGTCGATCTCGATACGCGCGTGAACTACCACGCGTTTGGCCGCGAAGCGGTGAAGCGCGGCTACATTGTGTGGGCGCCGGCGCTCGCGATGCGTTCCTCCTACAGCGGCGACCCGGCGATTCCGGGCGCGAATCGCGAGCAGCTCGATGAAAAACTCCGCCTCGCGGGGACGAGCATCATTGGGCTGGAGCTTTACAAAATTATCGAGAGCACGCGCACGCTCATGAGGACGCGCCCGGAAATCGACGCGGAGCGAGTGGGCATGACGGGGCTCTCGTGGGGCGGTTTCTTCACGATGTATGCGACGGCGCTCAGCCCATTCATCAAGGTCGCCGCGCCGTCAGGATACTTCCGCGATTATGCGCAACTCATGGCGCGCGCGAACGCCGACGATGCGAAGCCGGCCGACCGCGAGGGCTTTGGCGGCATCGGACATTTTCAGGCGATCGCGCTCATCTGTCCGCGTCCGTGCCTCGTTCAGATCGGCGAGCAAGACGGCACTTTGAATCCGATGGCGGGCGCGCGCGTGGAGGCGGAGCGGGCGGCGCAATTTTACCGCAAGCTGGGCGTGGCGGATCGTTTTCAGTTTAACGCCCACCCCGGCGGCCATGAGTTCGACAACCAAGTAATCCTCGATTTTTTTGATCGGCATCTCTGATCCACGCGTAGCTTTCGCTCGTAGCGGGCTCCTATCCTATGAAAATCCGGCTCGTTTGGTTCCTCCCGGTTCTCTGGTTCGCGGCCGCGGGCATCGCGACCGCCGCCGACGCGAAGCGGCCTAACGTCGTCATCATCCTCGCCGACGATCTCGGCTACGGCGACCTCGCGTGCTACGGTGGCAAAGACGTGCCCACGCCGCACCTCGACCGCCTCGCGCGCGAAGGCGTGCGTTTCACCGACGGCTATGTGACCTGCTCCTCCTGCGCGCCGAGCCGCCTCAGCATCATGGCAGGCGCGTATCCGCAGCGCTTCGGCCTCACGTGGAACGACGACCGCAGCGCGCACAAACTCCCCGACGCCCAGCGCCTGCTCCCCGAGCTGCTGCGCCCGGCCGGCTACACCACCGGCCTCATCGGCAAGTGGAACATCGTGCGCCCCGCCACGCAGGTTTTTGACGAGGTCCACGATTTCATCGAGTGGGAGTCCGACTACTTTCCGCAGGCCGACGGCCGCTACCTCGGCAGCGACGCGACCACGAGCCCCGGCTTCGCCTCGGGGAAAACCGCGCTCTGGGGCCCGGCGCGCAGCACCGACGAATACCTCCCCGACCGTATGGGCCGCCACGCCGCCGATTTCATCGCGCGTCATGCCGCGAAACCGTTCTTCCTCTTCCTGAGTTTCAACTCCGTGCACAGCCCCTGGCACGGCCGCAGCGCCGACCGGGGGAAATTCGCCCACCTGCCGCACGAGGTGCTGCGCCTCTATGCCTCGATGATCGCCGGCCTCGATGAAAACGTCGGCCGCGTGCTCGCAGCCCTGCGCGCGCAGAATCTGGAGGAAAACACGCTGGTCATTTTCCTCGGCGACAACGGTCCGGCGAAAGGCAGCGCGGCCATCGAAGGTTGGAAGCCTGACTGGCCGAAGCAGCTCGTCGTCGGCTCGGCCGGTCCGTTGCGCGGGGCGAAAACGGATCTGTTTGAAGGCGGCATCCGCGAGCCGTTCATCATGCGCTGGCCCGCGCAGCTCAAAGCCGGCGCGACCTACCGCCAGCCCGTGACCTCGCTGGATCTCCTGCCGACTATGTGTGTCGCCGCCGGCGTCGCGATTCCCGCCACGACTACGGTCGATGGAGTGGACCTCCTCCCTTTTCTCCGCAACCCCTCCGCTGCCGCCTCCGCTCCGCACGACACGTTGTATTGGAAAATCAAAACGGCCGCCGCGCTGCGTCGCGGTGACAACAAGCTCGTGATGCTCGCGCCCGACTGGAAACCCCGGCTCTACGATCTCGCTGCCGACATTGGGGAATCGCGCGACCTCGCCGAAGCTAAACCCGAGCTCACCCGCGAACTTTACGAAGCGTGGCAGGTCTGGAACAAAACCTTGCCCCCGCCCGCGCGCCCCGATTCCAAACCTCGCACCCCATGAAACTCGACCCACGCGCCCACTCACTCTGCACCGCGTTGGTAATCGCACTCGCCGTTCCCTCGCTGCAAGCCGCGGCGGCTTCTAGGGACGTGAATTTAGATGAGAGCAAAGTGGGCGCGTATGAACTGCCGCCGCTACTCAAGCTGGACGATGGCCAACCCGTGCGCGACGCCGCCGCGTGGCAGGGGAAACGCCGGGCCGAACTGCTGGAGGTGTTTTCACGCGAGGTCTATGGCCGCACGCCGGGTGGCCGGCCGGCGGAGATGCACTGGGCGGTGACCGCGGTGGATCGCGCGGCCTTGGGCGGCAAGGCGGTGCGGAAGGAGATCACGATCTGGTTCACGGCGAAGAAGGACGGGCCGAAAATGCACCTGCTCATTTACCAGCCGCCGGGCGCAGCCGGGGCGCATGCGCCGTGGCCGGCGTTTCTGGGGCTTAATTATTTTGGCAATAGTAGCGTGAACGCGGACCCCGGCATCACGCCGTCGCAGGCGTGGATGCGCGCAAATGCCGACTTCAAGATCGTTAATCAACGAGTGACGGAAGGCACACGCGGAGTTCACGCGGGACGTTGGGACGTCGAGAACGTGGTCGCGCGGGGCTATGCGACCGCGACCGTTTACTACGGGGATCTGTGCGAGGACCGCGGCGACGGCCTGACCACCGACGTGGGTTCGCTTTTCGGCACGCATCCGGTCGAAGAGCGTGGGCCGGCCGAGTGGGGCGCGATCGGCATCTGGGCCTGGGGCCTCAGTCGGGCGTTGGATTATTTGCAAACAGACCCGGAAATTGACGGACAGCGCGTGGCGGTGCACGGACACTCGCGACTGGGCAAGGCGGCGCTCTGGGCGGGCGCGCAGGATGAGCGTTTCGCGTTCGTCATCTCCAATGACTCGGGCTGCGGCGGGGCCGCGCTCAGTCGGCGGGATTTCGGCGAGACGGTGGCGATCATCAACACATCGTTCCCTTACTGGTTCGCGCGCAATTTTCGCGCTTACAACAAACGCGAAGCATCCCTGCCCGTGGATCAACATTCACTGCTCGCGCTGATCGCACCGCGGCCTCTGCACGTGGCCAGCGCGGAGGACGACACGTGGGCCGATCCGCGCGGTGAGTTTCTCGCGCTGAAGGCGGCCGAGGACGTTTACGCGCTCTTCGGGAAACGCGGTCTGGGCGTCACCGACTGGCCGGCGGTGAACACGCCGGTGCTGGGCGACGGGCTCGCGTATCACGTCCGCACCGGCAAGCACGACATCACGTCCTATGACTGGGCGCAGTATCTCGACCACGCGGACCGCGCGTTGCGGCGAGGCGTGGCGAAATAAGTAGTCACCGCGCAGGGCTCTCGTGAAAGTTATGATCGTTGAGGGGATTCGACGTTCAACCGCTCTGATTAAAACCCTCACGCCGCCGAACTAAGGAGAGAAGCCGGCAAGGCGGGCGGACCGGACAAAAACTCGGGAGGTGGCGATGCGCTGTAAGGATCTGGCTCCTTAGCGCTTGCCACTGCGCGCGGCACCGCGAGATGTTTCGGCATCTATGCGTTTTGCAATTATGCATCCTGTCCGTCTGTGCATCGTATTATTATCTACGTGGTTAGCGGCTACCGCCGCGCCCTTGCCCGGCCCGACCGCGCCCCAAGCCGCCCGCGCGCTCGCGGCGGCTGGTTACGTGATTTATCCGGTGAGCGGCCAGCCGCGCACCCTCGTGCTCTCCAGCGATGAGGTCGCGGTGCTCCGGCGCGCGGCCACCCCCGGCGCACTGCCCGCCGGCGTGCTCGAGATCGCCGTCGATGCGCAACATCGCCTGCTCCACCTCCCCTCGACCGTGACGGTCGCGCAGTGGCTGGACGGCGTCGCCGCCACGCCGGAGGCCACCCCGGCCCTCGCGCCCGTGTTCTACGAGCAGGGTCGCGCGGGCGAGGCTGCGGCGCGTCACATCGCGACGTTGCAACTGCTCCTCGTCGGCCTCGACCGCGCGGCGGCGAACGACGCGGCGGCAGCGACGGGTGCGCTGTCGGTAGCGCCTTCCTCAACGGACCAGCTCTGGGTGCTCGTTTACGGCTCGCCGTATCGCATGCTCTGGGCCGCAGAAGCGCTCCAGCGCGCAGGGCTGCGCGTCGAGCCCCAGTTTACCCGCGCCCGCGCCAAGCGCGCCGCGCCAAACGATCCGCTCTACAACCAACAGTTTTATTTCAAGAACACCGGGCAGGGCGGCGGCACCCCCGGCGAAGATCTCAACATCGAGGGCCTCTGGCCCGCCGCCAGCGGTGCGGGCGTGACCATCGCCGTCGTCGATGACGGCCTGGAAATCACGCACCCCGACCTTGCGCCCAACATGGTGACCGATACCTCGCTCAATCTCAATGTGCTCGACAACAACAGCGATCCGACGCCGCCCTCCGCCTCCAATCACGGGACGATCTGCGCGAGCTTCATCGCGGCGCGCGGTAATAACGGCCTCGGCATGACCGGCGCCGCCCCGCTGGCGCGCCTGCTCGGAGTGCGCCTCCTCGGCACGGGTAAAAACGGTGACTCGGCGTCCGATGTGCAGGAAGGCGCCGCCTTTGGCTGGCGCACCGATGTGGTGCAGATTTCCAGCAATAGCTGGGGCCCGGCCGATGACGGCAAAGCCCTCTCCGCGCCCGACACCGCCGCCCTCGCCGCCCTCCGTGCCGGCACCACCACGGGCCGTGGCGGCCGTGGCGTTCTCTATTTTGTCGCCGCCGGCAACGGCCGCGACGCCGGCGACTACGCCGGCTATGATGGCTATTCCGGCAGCCGCTTCGCCTTCGCGATCGGCGCGACTGATAACCGTGGCAAGCAGGCGCCGTTCAGCGAATCCGGCCCCCAGGTCATCGCCTGCGCCGCCGGCCAGACCAGCGAAGGCTCCGACCTCCAACTCCTCGCCGCCGATAACATCGGCGCCCGCGGCGTGAACACTGCCGCCTCCCCCGAAGGCGACTACACGACGAGCGGCACGCAGGGCACCTCCTACTCGACCCCGCAGGCCGCTGGCGTCGCCGCCCTCATGCTCCAGGCCAACCCGACGCTCGGCTGGCGCGATGTGAAGGAAATCATCATCCGCACCGCCCGTAAAAATGACGCGACCGATGCCGACTGGTTGAACAACGGCGGCGGTTTCCACTTCAGCCACAAATACGGCGCCGGCTACGTTGACGCCGCCGCCGCAGTCGCCGCCGCGCGCACGTGGACGAATCTGCCCGCCGAGATTTCCGCCACGCAGGCCTCCACCACGGTCGGCGTGATCCCCGATAACTCCGCGACGGGCGCCACCCGCACGTTCACCTTTTCCGGTGCGACCAATCTCCGCGTCGAGACCGTCGAAGTCACTGTGAGCATCACCCACGCGAACCGCGGTCAGCTGCGCCTCGAGCTCACCTCGCCCTTCGGCACCCGCACCGTGCTCGGCGCCCCGCGCGCGCCCGATGTCGGCGCGAATTTCACCAACTGGACGTTCTCCTCGCCGCGCCATTGGGGCGAGTCCGGTAACGGCGTGTGGACCGTGCGCGTGCTCGACACCGTGACCGGCGTTGAAGGCTCGCTCACGAGCGCCAGTGTCACCCTCTACGGCGCCGCTCCGGCGACCGCCGGCTCGGCTCCCGTGATCTCCTCCGCGCCCGCCGCCTTGTCCGTTGCCACCGGCACCGGTGCGACCTTCACCGTCGCCGCTTCCGGCACCGGTCCGTTCACCTACCAGTGGCGCAAGGACGGCGTTGCCATCGTCGGCGCGACCAGCGCGACCTTCACCCTCGCGAGCGTTTCCGCCGCCGATGTCGGCGCCTACTCCGTCGTTGTCACCAACGCCGGCGGCGCCACCACGAGCGCGGCGGCGAGTCTCACCCTGGCCGGCCTCTCGAGCAATCCCGGCCGCTTGGTCAACCTCTCGCTGCTCACGTCGATCAATTCGGCTGACGATAGCTTCACGATGGGCACCGTCATCGGCGGCGCCGGCGCGTCCGGCCCGAAGCCGATTCTCGTCCGCGCCGCCGGCCCGTCCCTCGGCGCCTTCGGTGTCGGCGGCACGCTGCCGGACCCGAAACTCGAATTCTTCTCGGGCTCGACGAAGATCGGAGAAAACGACAACTGGGGCGGCACCACCGCGCTCTCCGGCGCGTTTGCGGCGGTCGGCGCCTTCCCTTACACGTCAGCCGATTCCAAGGATGCGGCGATTTATAATCCCGCCATCGCCTCTGGCGGATACTCGATCCGGGTCAGCGGCAACGGCACCCTCGGCACTGTGATCGCCGAGATCTATGATTCGACGACCCCGCTTAGTGCATTCACCACGACCACGCCGCGATTGGTCAACGTCTCCGTGCTGAAGCAGGTCGGGCCTGGATTCACTGTCGGGTTCGTGATCGGCGGCGATTCCGCAGCCACGGTGCTCGTGCGCGTGATCGGTCCCGGCCTGGCCGCCGTGGGCGTGCCGAGCGGATTTCTGGCCGACCCACGGCTCACGCTTTTCGCGGGCTCGACGAAGATCAACGAGAACGAAAACTGGGGCGGCACCGCCGAACTCTCCGCCGCTTTCACGAAGGTCGGCGCGTTCCCCGTCCCCACCAACTCACTGGATGCGGCCCTGGTGGCCACGCTGCAGCCCGGTTCGTATTCCGTGCAGGTCGCCGGCCCCGCCGGCGCCAGCGGTCTCGTGATTGTCGAAGTTTACGCCGTGCCCTGAGGCAGCGGCTTTCCGCTCCCGGACGACGGGAAGTCCAGAAGCCCGCGCTCGGACCGCACTTTGGGTCCGAGCCCGCGCAGGCTCACCGTAAAGCCGTCACCGTAGGGCAGGTCTCTGACCTGCCCTTTTTTGCGTCCTCAAATGCTGCGGTGTGGGCCGTGCGCTCCGCGCGCGGCCCGCCATGAGCCCGGCTTTGGGCTCATGCGCGAATCGCGAATCTCATTGGGCGGGTCGAAGACCCGCCCTACTTTCGGAGGGCGTCGGCGAGCGACGCCCCGACGCGGAGCGGAGTTATGCGCAGCGCAGTTAGACGACCCAGCCGCCGCGATATTTGTCGCGCGTGAGCCACTTGCTGCTGCCGCCGCTCGCGAATTTGTTTTTCTCGGGGTTCCACTTGGCGTTGGCGCCGTAGTGGTAGGCGAAGTTCATGACGTGACAGGCGATCACGCTGCGGGCGCCGATCTCGACGTCGCAGATCGGACGCTGACGCGATTGCACGCAGTCGAGGAAGTCCTGGAAGTGGCTCTTGCTGTTGTAGAGCTTCACCTTGGCGTCGGCCAAATACTCGCGCTCGGTGAGGACGACTTCGCGCTCCATCGACGTGGTCTTATCGACCTCTTTGTCCCAGAATTTGTGGACCGTCTTGCCGTCCATGATCAGCTCGAACTTGCCGCGGTTCACGTGGCATTCGCCCTCGGTGCCGTAGAAGGAGACGCCCTTGCCCTTCACGTGGGTGAGCACGGTGCCGTCGGCATAGACGAGCTGAGCGCCGCGTTTGGCGGTCTCCCAGTTCTGCGGCGCGCGGACCTCGACGGGGCCGCTGGCGTCGGCGTTGAGCGCCCATTGCGAGATGTCGATGTGATGCGCGCCCCAGTCGGTGATCATGCTGCCGCCGAACTCCCAGGTTTTGCGCCAGTCGGGATAATTGTTGTGGAGACCGCGCGGGCTGAGCGACGGGTTGTAGGCGACGAGCGGGCCGGGGCCGCACCAACGATCCCAGTCGAGGCCGGGCTCCATCGCTTCGGCGGGGAGGGTGTAGGGCTGCGCGGGATCGCCGAAGGAAACATTCACGGCGGCGACGCGGCCGAGGACGCCGTTGCGCACGAGCTCGGCGGCGACGCGGAATTCCTTCGAGGAGCGTTGCTGCGAGCCGGTCTGAAAAACGCGGTTGGCCTTGCGGACTTCCTTCACGAGTTCGACAGCCTCGTGGACGTTATACGCGAGGGGCTTTTCGCAATACACGTCCTTGCCGGCGCGGACGGCGGCGATGGCGATGTAGGCGTGCCAGTGGTCGGGCGTGGCGATGATGATGATATCGATATCCTTTCGCGCGATGAGTTCGCGGAAATCGTTATACGCGGCGCAGCCCTTGTAGGTGGCGCCGGCCTTGGCGGTGTAGGCGTCGTCCACGGTTTTCTTGGCGAAGTCGCGGCGGGTGGTATCGACATCGCACACGGCGAGGACCTCGATCTCATCGCGGCTGAGGCAGGCGCCGAGGTGGCCCTTCATCTGCTTGCCCATACCGATGCAGCCGACGGTGAGACGACGGCTGGGGGCGGTCTCGGCGGACCAGACGCGGCTCGGGAGAATCAACGGCGCGGCGATGAGGAGCGCGGAAGTTTTGAGGAAGGAACGGCGGGTGGGGTGGGTGGGTAACATGAAGGTGAGAACTAGACGCGGCCACCAGCGCATGGAAACGATCTTTTTACGCGGAGTGAAGAATCCGCCCGGGCGTTTTTAGCGGAGCTGGAGATTCCGCCAAAGCGCGTTGCCGGCGGTGCGGTTGGGGACGAAGACGCGTTGGTAGAGGCGGAGGGTGGTTTCGCGGCCGGCGAAGGCGGCGAGGTCGATGTCGAGGGTTTCCCAATGGCGCGCGGTGGACGTCGAAGAGATGACGCGTTTTTCGAGAAGGGTGTTGTCGGCGTAGACGCTGAGTTCCCAGGCGCGGCCGGGCTCGGTGCCGGCTTCGAGGGTGAGGTGCGGGGTGGCGCCAAGCGTGGTGGTGCGGCGGAGGAGGCAGGCGCGGACCTCGTCGCGTGGATAGGTGGCGAGGATGTCGCCTTCGAGGCAGGTGATGCCGCGGATGCCGGCCATGCCGCCGCCGGCGCCGCCGAAGCCGGCGCGTTCGAGGGTCCAGTCGGGATTCCAGTAGCGTGTGAGATCGGCGAGGACGAAGCGCTCGGCGGGTTGCTGGGCGATAGTCTGCGCCGGGATGCACAATGTGTCCGCGGAGAGCGTGGCGTGCTCGGCGAGGAGGAATTTTTCGCCGATGACGGCGGTGCGGCGGGCGAGTTCGATGATGCTTTCGTCCACGGGCGGGGTGAACTCTTTCACGCTGCCCATACCTTTGCCGATGATCCGATCATGGAACTGGGCGACGAGGGCGGTGGGGAGGGCCTTCATGCCGTGCATGGCGCCGATGACGGATGCGGCGTTGGCGCCGTTGCAATCGGCGTCGGAGAAATCGGCGGCGCGGGCGATGAGGTTCATCGTGGTCCAGAAATCGCCGCGGCCAAACCAGAGCCCGGCGGCGACGAGGCCGCCGTTGGAGACGGCGTTGTTGGTGGCGGGGTATTCGGAGTGCCAGCGGTCTTCGATGGCGTGGACGATGTCTTCGAAGGATTTACCGGCGTCGGCGAGGGTGATGACCTGCTCGATGCTCTGGCGGTAGGGGGAATTCGGATCGAGAATCTTGACGGCTTCGCGGACGATTTTTTGCGGGTCGGTGGTGGTGAAGCCGAGGCTGATGGCGGCGGCGGTGAAGACGGCGCCGTCGGAACCTTCGGCGTAGCCGTTGATGTGGCTGAAAGTGCGGGCGAGGCGGCCGGCGACGTTGGGGAGACCGGGGGCGAGGGCGCCGTAGAGATCGCTGCTGAACTGCGGCCCGAGGGTGAACCAGAGTTTGTTGTAACGCGGATGGCCGAGGTCGGCGCCCTTGAGACCTTTTTCCAAATTGAAGCGGGCCTGCTCGCTGCCGCCCCAGGAGCCGCAACGGTTTTCGAGCCACTGCTGCCCGAGCTGTTCGACGGTGAGGCCGATGCCGTGCTTCTCGAAGGCGCGGACGGCGGCCATCTCGTAATACCAGTCGTCGTCCACGGGGGCGTAGGTTGCGGGCTTGCCCTCCCAGAGCATGGGATGGTTTTCGATGGGAAGGACGGAGGCGGTCTTGTGTTCGAACTCGAGGACGACGAGCACGGCGATGATCTGGCCGGTCCAGATGGCTTGGACGCGGTCGGTGTAGTCGGCGCGCGTGAGGGTGAGCTCGGCGCGGGCGGGCGTGGACGGTAGGAGCGCCGCGGTGAACGCGAGAACGATGGGGAAAACGAGAGCGGGGGATTTTTTCATGGCAGAGGTGGGGAAAGACGGGCGAGGGCGCGGACCGACCATGCTTTCGGGGCGAAGCTCTCAGACGCCGAGGCGGCGGATCTGCTCAACTACGTGCGGTAGGCGTTTGCGCCGGGCGGTGCGGAGTTGCGGGTGGGCGAGATTGCGGCGCTGCGCCGGCCGTAGGCGCGGCGGCCCCGGGACGGGCCGGAGTTTCGCATCGCGATGCTCCTCAGTCGAAGATCGGGAAAAACGTGTTGAAGGCTTTTTCCGCGAAGTGGCCGGGGTCGTTGAAACGGCGGTGGCGGTCGAGGCCGTTGATCGCGGCCATCTCGGTGGCGGTGAGGGTGAAGTCGAAGAGTGCGAGATTTTCCGCGAGCCGCGCGGGGGTGGCGGTCTTCGGGATGACGGCGCACCCGCGTTGCACGCCCCAGCGGAGCGCGATCTGCGCGGGCGTGCGACCTTGGGCGCTCGCGATGGCGGTGACGACGGGATCGGTGAGGACGTTTTCCGCAGGTGTCGCCATGCCGAGTGGCAGGTAGGACGGCGCGCCGAGCGGGGAGAAGGCGGTGACGGCGATTTTCTCTTGCGCGCAGAAGCGGAGTTGGCGCGGCTGCGTGAGGTAGGGGTGCAGCTCGATCTGGTGGACGGCGGGGCGGATCGAGCAGGACGCGAGGACATCGCGGAGGAGGGAGATGTTGAGATTGCAGACGCCGATGCGCTTCACGAGGCCGGCGCGTTGGAGTTCTTCCATGGCGCCCCAAGTGTCGGCGTAGGGGACGTTGATGGGCTGCATCGCGGGTGCGGTGGCCTTCGGGTCGTGGAACCATTCGGGCGGGTAGCGCACGTCGAACGGGACGTAGGCGAGGGCGATGGGAAAATGCACGAGGTAGAGATCGAGCACGTCGAGACGCAGATCGCGCAGGGAGCGTTCGCAGGCGGCGCGCACGTGCTTGGGCTCGTGGTAGGTGTTCCAAAGTTTGGAGGTCACCCAGAGATCCTCGCGGCGGCAAAGACCGTCGCGCAGGGCGGCGGTGATCCCGGTGCCGACTTCGGGCTCGTTGCCGTAGTCGCAGGCGGAGTCGAGGTGGCGGTAGCCGAGCTTGATCGCTGCGTGCACGAGGCCGGGGAGTTCGGGCTTGGGCATCTTCCACATACCGAGGCCGACGGAGGGAAATTGACCGCCGTCGGGCAGGGAGAGAACGGAAGGGGCGAGCAGGGAAACGGGGGCGGAAGGCATGACGAGCGAGTAAGCGCGCGAGGCGCGCCGGGTCACGGCGCAAAATCTATTTCAAAGCTTCGTTTGGATCAGGCCGCGGCGGGCGAGCCACTCGGCGGCGCGGGCGGGCCAGGTGGTGACGGGTTGCGTGGCGACATAACGCAGGCCGTAGCCGTGGCCGCCGGTGTCGTAAACGTGGAGCTCGACGGAGCCGCCGACTTTTTTCAGCTCGGTGGCGATGTGGAGGGTGTTTTGCACGGAGACGTTGTCGTCGAAGGCGTGGACGAGGAACATCGGCGGCGCGGCGTTGGTGAAGGTGACGGTATCGGTCATCGCGGCGGGGAAACGTTCGACGAAGCCGCCGGTGTAAATGAGGAGCGTGAAATCGGGACGGCAGGAAATTTTGTCGGTGGCGTCGAGGGCGGGATAGCGGCGATCTTCGAGGAGGAGCGAGGTGTAGGCGGCGGTGGTGCCGCCGGCGCTGAAGCCGAGGATGCCGATGCGAGCGGGGTCGAGGCCCCACTCGGCGGCGTAGGCGCGCACGAGGCTGACGGCGCGTTGCGCGTCCTGCACGGGGGCGAGCCAGGCTTGTTTGGGATCGCGGGCGGGAACGCGGTATTTCAGGACGATGCCGGTTACGCCGAGGCTGTTGAGCCACGTGGCGACCTCGGTGCCTTCGAGGTCGTAGGCGAGGATGTTGAAGCCGCCGCCGGGGCAGATAATGACGGAGGCGCCGGTGTCTTTTTCCTTGGCGGGGCGATAGACGGCGAGTTCGGGCGTGGTGACGTTGCCGGTTTTGATGATGCGGCGGCCGGCGATGAGTTTATCCGTGTCTTTGGTGAGGTCGGCCTCGGGTGGAAGGGTTGCGGTGTCGCCAGGCGGAGTGGCGGGCCAAACGTTCAAGACGAGAGGTTCGGCGGCGGTCACAGCGGCGGAGAGGGCGAAGGCGGAGAGGAGGAGAAGGATAAATAGTTTCATGGGACGAGCAGCGACCGGCGCACCGAGAGCGAGGGTTTTGGCTTGGGTGGTAGCGAGCGAAAATGTGGCCCGCGGCAGTCCCGGCCGGCGCGCGAACTGAGTTTTTTAGGGAACTCCTGCTGCTGGGGGGATTTCGGGATTGCATCGCGCACGGGTGCTTTGAAAGGTGCGGTCGTCAGCTTACCCCCCGCTTTCGTCTAACCCCAGCTGCCGCCATGTCGTTCTACCCCCTACCCCTGGGGGTGCGTGCGTGGCAGCGTTTTTTACCCCGCATATCCATGAATCAAGAATGGCTTACCCTCGGTCGGTTCGTTTCGCCCCGTCGCATGTGGTCCGGCATCGCGTTGTCGGCACTCCTCGGCCTGCTCCTGTCAGGTCCCCTGAGTGTGGCCGCCGCGGAGGCGACAGGCACCATCACCGGTGCCGTCAGCAATGCCGCGACGCGCAACACGCTCCAAGGAGCCGCGGTGGCCGTGCCGGTGCTCAGCGCGAATGTGCTCACCGACAACACCGGCCGCTTCGTGATTTCGAATGTCCCTCCCGGCACCTATGAGCTCGAGGTGACCTACATCGGTCTCGATACCATCCGGCGCACGGTCACGGTCGGCGCGGGCGAGCGGGCGGTGCGCGATTTCGAACTGACGGCGGCCATCTACAAACTCGGATCGTTCAAGGTCACGGGCGAACGCGAGGGCAACGCGGCGATGATCACGGAAAAGAAGAACGCGGACAACGTGAAGGACGTGATCGCGATGGATGCGTTCGGCTACCTGCCCAACATGAGTGCGGGCGAAGTCGTGATGCGCCTGCCGGGCGTGGCGGGCAGTCCGACCGACGAGGGGCTCGCTTACCGCTTCAACATCCGCGGCATGGATCCCACGCTCAACAACGTCACGGTGGACGGCGGAACGCTGACGACGCTCGGGACCAACCGGAGCTTCGAGCTCCAGTCGATCACCGGCGCGATGTTCGAGGGCATGGAGCTGATCAAGGGCCAGACGCCCGACAAAGGCGCCGACTCGCTCGGCGGCACGATCAATTTCAAGACCCGCTCGACCTTCAGCATGAAGGAAGACAGCCGGACCACCTACAATTTCAGCGTGCGGATGGCGCCGCCGTTCTTCGAGCAGACGCCGCTGCGGTCACAGCACCGTTCGCACCCGATCCTCAATGTCACCCACCAGCAGGTGTTCAGCGCGTTCGGAGGTTCGCGCAACCTCGGGACCTCGGTGAATCTCTTCTATTCAGAAAACGCCGTCGGCGGCTTCGAGGCGATTTTTGACCGCACCAACCTCGGCATCGGCCCCGCGCCCGTCTTCAACTACCAGACCTGGGACAACGCCAACAACCGCAAGCAACAGAGCATCGCGCTGCGGACCGACTACAAATGGTCGCCGACGACGAAGTTCTCCCTGTCGGTGACCGAGAACGACAATTTCGAGCGGCTCCGCCGCCGCGTGCGCGTGTCGGCCGCAGCCTCCGGAAACAGCAACACGCAGGTGCCGAGCGACACCACGGGTATCGTGCCCGGAGCGTTCACCAACCGCGTCACCGTGTTGCGCGCGATTCCGAGCACTTCAGCCGCGGGCACGAACACGAACAATATCGATGTGCAGATGGACGGCCCGCTGAACTATTACGTGCGCATGGGCCGCGTCGATTTCACCGGCGAGCACACCTACTCGAACCTCAATATCGAATACACGGCCGGCATCTCGCGCACGACGCTCAACACCGGCCAGGGCCGGGGTGGCCAGCTCAACATGCGGCTCTTCGACCCGGCCGCGCAGGTGCCGGGCCGCGCCGTGTTCTTCGGCGGCGCCGGCTGGATTCTCGACCAAAGTGAGAACGAACTTCACCCCAAGTTCATTCAGAACGGCGGACCCGATTTCACCAATGCCTACAACTACCTCCCGCGCGCGACCGACGGCCTGGTTCGGCAACGTAACGAACAGGACCAGCTGCTAAAACAGTTCCGTTTCGACGCTCGTTACAAGTTGCCCTTCGCCGCCCCGACCACCTTGAAGGCCGGCTTTCACTGGCGCTCCCTCCAGATGGACCAGTGGGGCAAGGACCGGCACCGGTGGGTGCCCAAAGCCACCGCCGCTTATGATCCCGCGTTCCGCTTTGCCCCCGACGACAGCTACCTCAGCTACGACCGCGTGAAGACCGGGCGCAAAATTCCGATCTGGCAGGCCGAAGGCATCACCAAAGACGGCCGGCCGGCCAACCCCGCGCTGTGGAACGAAGACCTCTACTTCAACGAGAGCCAAAAATTCGTCGGCACCAACGGCGTCACCGAGTGGATCCCGGCGGCCTACATCATGGCGCAGGGCCGGCTCGGCCAAGGTGGTATATTGGGCCGCACCGGTTACCTGACCGGAGTGCGTTTCGAGCAGGTGCGCACGGAAAGCTGGGGGTGGGTCCGCTCCCGCATCCTCAGCACGGCCGCGCAGCAGCTCGCCGATCCGGTCGGCACCGCCGTCGCCGACTACGGCGTGAATTACCGCAACCTCCCGGGCACGTTTACGCAAAAATTTCCGAGCGCCCATGTTTTCCATGACATCACGCCCAACTTAAAGGCCCGGGCCAGTTGGTCCACGGGTTATGGCCGCGCGCCGCTGGGGAGCCTGTTGCCGGGGGAAACGCCTAATGACACCACCCAGGTCCTCACCGTGAACAATGCAGGCCTCAAGCCCCAGCAGGCCTCGAATTGGGATACCACGCTCGAATACTATTTCGAGCCGGTCGGCAGCCTCACCTTTGGGTGGTTTCACAAAACCATCAGCGACTACATCGTCGCCGGATTGGACCGCGGCTTTATTGCGGACGGACGGGACAACGGCTACGACGGCCAATATGTAGGCTACATTGAGCGCACTTCGATGAATGCGGGCACCGTCTACGTGCAGGGCTGGGAGTTTGCTTACACTCAGCAGTTCACCTTTTTGCCCGGCGCGCTCAAGGGGCTCTCCGCCTCGTTCAACTACACCTGGATCAACCAGCATGGCGTGGGCAGCGCAGCCACTCCGGGCGGGACGCCGATCTTGGGCCGTGAGCCAACGGCGACCACGCCGGCGGTCTATTTTTCCCGTCGCGACATTGCGAACTTCATTCCGGCGGCGATGAACGCCTCGCTGAGCTGGCGCTACCGGAAATTCAACACCAGTCTGCTCTACAATTTTACGGGCGAGAATCCGACGGCCATCAGCGTTCTGACTCCCGCGCTGAATCAATACCGCTACTCGATGGAAACGTTGAACGTCAGTGCGGGCTACCAGTATCGGCCCAATCTCGGCTTCACCCTCAACGCCTCCAACATCCTCAACGAGCCCCAGCGTTGGTATGTCGGCTTCAAGGACCGGACGCGCCGCACGATCATCAACTTCGTCACGGTGACGGCGGGCATCACCGGCCGCTTCTGAGCTGGAAATCGCCGCCTCCGGCCCGACAGCCTTAATGGGAACGAGAAGCTGAAAAAGGGTCGGGCTTTATCTTTTAATATTTTTAGGCGGCAACGTCGTTCGTGATCCGTAAACGGGTGGACACTATTAAGAGTTAAAACCCGACCCTGCTATGCTGCCTGCTATGCCCTCTGACTCTGCTGCTCAGGGGCATTACAAGCCGTGGTCAACGTCACGGATTGTAACACTATTTCTCTCGCCTGGGGTGGGCGGGCGGCGCGTGCTTTTCGCGGCCAGCACCCCCGTGCGGCCAACCCTATTTCGTCCGTGAACCTCCGCTCTTTTCTCCCGTTGCTCGTCTTGGTGGTTTTGCCGTTGGCCCAGCCGCGCGTGGTGGCAGCCGAAAAAATTTCGCCGGGTGCGGACGAGCCGCGGTGGTTTAAGGGCAACCTACATACGCACTCGTTGTGGAGCGATGGTGACGATTATCCGGAGATGATCGCGGATTGGTATAAGCAGCGCGGTTATCAGTTTCTCGCGATGTCGGACCACAACGTGATCGCGGAGGGCTCCCGTTGGTTTGAGCTCAAGGCGCCGAAGGTGGTCGCAGGGGTGGTGACGCAACGCGGGGGCGGCGCGGTGCTGGAAAGCTATCTGACGCGCTTTGGGGCGGACTGGGTGGAGCAGCGCGAGAAAGCCGGTGTGCGTGAGGTGCGGCTGAAACCGCTCGCGGAATATCGCACACTCTTCGAGGAGCCGGGGCGTTTTTTGATCATCCCGAGCGAGGAGATCACGTCCACCTGGAAGCGCCCGAAGACGGCGACCACGCCGGAGCAGGGCGGGCCGGTGCACATGAATTTCACGAATCCCCGCACGCACATCGCGCCCCTCACGGCCGACAACGCGCTCGAAATCATGCAGCGCTCGGTCGAAGCCGTGCGTGCGCAACGCGAGGAGACGGGCCAGCCGATGTTCATCCATTTGAACCATCCGAATTTCGTGTGGGGCGTGACGGCGGAGGAGTTGATGCAGGTGCATCACGAGAAGTTTTTTGAAGTCTATAACGGGCATCCCGGCGTGCATAACGCCGGCGACGCCGAGCATCTGAGCAACGAGGAGATCTGGGATGTGGTGCTCACGCGGCGGCTCGCGGAACTGAAGCTCGACGTGATGTATGGTCTCGGCGTGGACGACGCGCACGCCTACCACGACGTGATCATCGGCAAGAGCAACCCGGGCCGCGGCTGGGTGATGGTGCGGGCGCGTCACCTCACGCCCGAGTCCATTATTTTGGCGATGGAGGCCGGGGATTTTTACGCGAGTTCCGGCGTGGTGTTGGCGGACGTGACGCGCACGGCGAACACCCTCTCGCTCGAAATTCAAGCGGAGCCGGGAGTGACCTACGTGACGCAGTTTGTCGGCACGCGACGGGGCTACGATCCGACGAGCCAACTGATTCCGCCGCGCGATCCGAGTGCTCCGCAGAAGGCGTTACCGCATCATCGTTACAGCAAAGACATCGGCGCCGTGCTCGCCGAAGCGAAGGGCGTCAAGGCGAGCTACACGCTGAAGGGTGACGAGATCTATGTGCGCGCGAGAATTGTTTCCTCGAAGCCGAAACCCAACGGCAGTGTATCGGGAGAAGTCGAATCGGCGTGGACGCAGCCGGTGATGAGCGCGATCAAATGACTTGAGATTGGGAGGGGGTTGATGGGGCGGGTGCGGCAATGGGGTTGCTACGACTGGCGGTGAAATTACGGTGTCGGTCCGCCATGCTAAGTTTACCGCTAGAGCTGTTGATTTTGGGCCTGCTCGTGCTGGCCAATGGGTTGCTGGCCATGGCGGAGACGGCGGTGGTTTCGGCGAAGAAAACGAAACTCCGCAAGCTCGCGGCCAAGGGCGATGTCGGCGCAGGCAAGGCGCTCGCGCTGGCGGAGCATCCGGCGCGGTTTCTGGCGCTCGTGGAATTTTGGCTCACGCTGTCCGGCATGTTGGCGGGCGTGCTGGCGGGGGCTCGGCTCGCGACGGAGTTGAGCGCGTGGTTCGTGGCGACATGGCCGGTGCTCACGCTGTATGCGAGCCACCTGGCTCTGGTAGTCGTCACCGTGGGGCTCACGTCGTTCATGTTGGTTTTCGGTGAACTTGTGCCGAAACGCGTGGGGCTCGCGCATCCGGAAACGGTGGCCTCGCTGCTGGCGGGGGCGATGCGGGCGCTGGCGTGGCTGGCGGCGCCGCTGCTGAAGTTCTTCGAATTTTGCACGGAGGCGCTCGTTAACCTCATCGGACTGAAGGCGCGCACCGCAGCGGACAGCGTGAGCGAGGACGAGGTGCGCGCGTTGATCGAGCAGGGGATGCACGCGGGGGTGTTTCATCGGGCGGAGCAACAGATGGTCGAGGGCGTGCTCGCGCTCGATCAGCTCCCGGTCACGCGACTGATGACGCCGCGGCCGAAGATTGTTTTCCTGAATCTCGACGATCCGGAGGAAGCCAACTGGCGGAAGATCGTGACGAGCGGACACTCGTATTTTCCCGTTTATCAGACGCAGCGGGACACGATCGTGGGCATGGTGGCGGTGAAGGCACTGTGGGCGCACTCGGCCATCGGGCTGCCGACGACGTTGAAGAATCTGCTGCTGCCGCCGCTGTTTGTATCGGAGAAGGCGTCGGCGATCCAGTTGCTCGAGCAGTTCAAAAAAACGGGGAAGCACATCGCGGTGGTGACGGATGAATTCGGCGCGGTGCAGGGCCTCGTGACGTTAATCGACGTGCTGGAAGCCATCGTCGGCGACCTGCCCTCGCCGGGCGACCGCGCGCAACCCGAGACAAAGCAGCGCGAAGACGGCTCATGGCTGATCGACGCGACACTGGCGACGGGCGAGCTGAAGACGTTGCTGGGGCTGGAAGCGCCGCTGCCGCACGAGGGCCACGCGGACTACCAGACGGTGGGCGGGTTGATGGTGACGCAGCTCGGGCGCATTCCGGTGGCGGGAGATTATTTTGATTGGTCGGGCTGGCGGTTTGAGGTCGTCGATATGGATAAGCGCCGGGTGGACAAGGTGCTGATCGGGCGCACGCCGGTGGCGGAGACGCGCGAGCAGGCCGAGTAGGGAATGTGGAAGTCTGGAAATCAGGAACGGAAGAGAAGCGAAAAAGGACGGCATCTGGGGAGAGGGCTCCTGATTTCCTGAGTTCCAGATTCTAAAAATTCCGGTTCAGGATTTCCGAATAACTTGTCGGCAAAAACCCGTTGCCAAGGTGCGCGGTGCGGCGGACGTTCGCGGCATGGCGGAATCATGCAAGACCACTTCACCGGCCAACTCACCCGCATCCAAGGCCGCTCCCTCCCGGGCGACCAAGACCGTCGCGACCTTCAACACGATCACGAGCGAAGACTGGCGGCGCTCCATCGCCTCGGCGCGGCGGCAGCCGAATGCGGTGTCCGCGCAGATTCGGACCGCGATCTCATCCTCGTCGCCGAAGACGAAGTAAGCCTGCTCGAGGGCGCGGGCGGAAGCTGGGCGACGTTTGGCGCGGCGATCCGCGAATTGCGCGCGCTGCTGCCGTTGCGGCCGTTGGAGGATTTTGGGTTTCCGGCGGCGCCGTTGGCGGTGGGCGGGAGCGGAGACTTGGCGGAGATCGAGGCGACGAATCCGTTGGAGGAGTCGAATGCACGGCTGCGCCGGATCGGCGGCGGCGTCGAGGCGTGGGCGTTTGCGGCGGAGGCGGACAACTCGGTTTATAAATTTTACCTGCCGCGCGAAGAGGGGCGGATCGGGAGCGAGTTTGTTTTCCGGCCGGGCGACGAGACGACGCTGCGCGCGGAGGCGGGGCTGGGCAGTTATCGCGGGCTGTTGGAAAAGCTGTTGCTCGTGCATGCGCTCGGCGGGATGGCGACGGAGGTGATCGCGGTGACGCCGGAGGGAATCTTGGTGGCGAAGCAGGCGCTCGGCGAACCGCTGGCGCAGGGCGACGATGTGTCGCGGGTGCTACCGGTGGGGCTGATCGAGATCCCGTCGCGGTTTCTGCGGGCGAACCGGGATCACCCGCGTTTATTTTTTCTCGAAGCGAGCGAGGGCGGCGTGCCGCGGGCGTTTCTCGTGGCGGACATGCACGCGCGGAATTTTGTGCGCTGCGTCGATGGCGGATTGCGCGTGATCGATCTCGTGGCGGCGCCGTGGCCGGCGGCGATCACGGCGCGGGAGCCGTTGATCGCGGATTGGTTGGGACGCGTGGGGAGCGATCCGGATGCGACGGCGCTACCGGGGGCGAGCGATGATGAACTCTAATTCGTGGCGCAGTGCGGACGAATGACGCGGCGAAGCCTGCAGCGAGCGATCGGCGGTTAGGGACTTCGCAAGAAAATGGGGTTAAAACACTGTTGGCCGCTGGTATTATGTCGCTTGTTCGTGGTTGAGTGCGCGTCATTTCGGCGAAGTTAGTTAGTCGTTCGCTTTCACCCCGTTAATTCCCTTATCCGCAGTTTGGCGGAGTCTGTTTCACCCCAGTCCGATTACCCCATGAAAACGTCCATCCCGTTTAGCTCCTACGTGCGCCGTTGCCTCGTTTTCACGAGTATCTTTGTGCTCGCCACCCTCCTCGACGGCCAGACCGTCTCGACCGGCACCATTGAAGGCCGCGTTTTCGATACCCGGCGCGGTCAGTATTTGGAGAAGGCGCGCATCACCATCGACGGGTCGCAGCGGGAAACGTTTACCGATGGCGCGGGCCAGTATCGGATGGCCGATATCCCGGCGGGCACGGTCACTCTGAAGATATTCTACACCGGCCGCGGTTCGTTGTCCGAACTGGTCGTGGTCGCGTCGGGGCAGACGGTGCAGCACGACGTCACCTTCTCTAGCGAAGGCGGCCCCGCCAACCTCAACGCTCCCGCGGGAAGCCCGGTGCGGCTCGACGCGTTTACGGTCGCGACTTCGAAGGAAATGGACGGCGCCTCCATCGCGATCAACGAGCAGCGTTTCGCGAAGAACGTCATGAGCGTCGTCTCGACCGATGAGTTCGGCACGATCGCGGACGGCAGCGTGGGCGAGTTCATGAAGTTTCTCCCCGGTATCACGAGTGACTATACGGGCGGCGACGCGCGCCGCTTCTCCATCAACGGTGTGCCCGCCAACAATGTGCCGATCTCGATGGGTGGCTTCAGTATGGCCAGCGCTTCGGGCGGCGGCACCTCGCGCGCCGTCGAGCTCGACCAGGTTTCCATCAACAGCGTTTCACGCATCGAGGTGAACCGCTCGCCCACGCCCGAGCAGCCCGGCTCGGCTCTGGCTGGCTCCGTGAACTTCGTCCCGAAGAGCGCCTTCGAGCGCAACAAGCCCATCTACACCTACAGCGTGGCGTTTCTGATGAAAGACGCTGAGCGGGCTTTTCTGCGCGAGACGCCCGGCCCCGGCTGGGGCGAGAAGAGTTACAAGATCCATCCCGGCATCGATGTTTCCGCCGTCGTGCCGGTGAACAAGAATTTCGGTTTCACCGTCTCGGCCGGCTATTCGCTTCAATACACTCCGCAAAGCAATCAGGCCACACAATGGCGCGGAGCGGCCGTCGCCACCAATGTCGCCTCGAATCTCAGCACCGGTTACCCCGACACGACGCCGCAAAATCCCTACCTCACCAACTACTCCTGGCGCGACAGCGGCAAGGACACCACGCGCTACTCTTTCGCTACGACGGTGGACTGGCGCTTCGCCCGCTACGATCGGCTCTCCTTCGGTTTTTCCTACGCCTACCTGCTCGAGCACTTCGCCACGCGCACTCAGAACATCATCATCAACCGCGTGGCGCCGGGCGACTGGGACGCCAAACATACCAACGGCGTGACCAGCGTTTTCACTCCCACCTCCAGCATCAACGCCGGCCAGATCGAACTGGTTAACAACGGCCGCGTTCGCCCCGGCCGCACCCTCATGCCCACGCTGTCATGGCGGCACGACGGGCCGATCTGGAAGGCCGATGCCGGCGTCGCCTACTCGACGTCGCGCATCCACTATCAGGACGTGGACAAGGGGTTCTTCAACAGCTTCATCGGCCGCCGCACCCATGTTACCATCAAGTTCGACGACATCTTCTACCTTCGTCCCGGCCGCTTCACCGTCACCGATCCGGCGGGAGATAAAGTCGACCCTTCCGACCTTAATAACTACTCGATCGTCTCGGCCAACAGCGTCCGGCAGATCACCTACGACACGAAGCGCCAGGCATTCTTCAATCTCCGTCGCGACCTGACGATCCGCGGCATCCCGGTGTCGGTCAAAGCCGGTATCGATCTGAGTTCCCAGACCCGTGATCGCCGCGGGGTCAGCGCGGGGGAAATTTTCAACTACCTCGGCGACGACGACCGCCGGCCTAGTCAACGACGACAGCGCGTTGCCGTTTCTCGACACCGTTTACTCCAGTCGCATTCCCGATTTCGGCCTGCCGAAGCAGCAGCAGGTGGACAACCAGAAGCTCTGGTCGGGCTACCTCGCGCAGCCCAATCAATGGGCGCCGAACCTCACCAGCAACTACACGAACTACACCAACGGCTCGAACGTGGTGAACGAACTGATCTCCTCCGCCTACTTCCGCGCGGATGCGGCGTTCTTCAACAACCGCCTGAAATTTGTCGGCGGCCTGCGCGGTGAACAGACCAACATCAAGGCGCAGGGCGCGCTGACCGATCCGACGCGGAATTTTCAGCGCGACGCCGCCGGCAACATTGTGCGCGGCACCAACGGGGTGCCGGTGCCCATCATCGTGAGCACGGCGGATCCGCTCGGCGCCCTGAAACTTACACTCATTGACCGCGGCTTCCGCGCGAAAAAGGAATACCTACGGCTTTTCCCCAGCCTTAACGTTAGCTACAATCTTTTTGAAAACCTGATCGTGCGCGGCGCCTACTATCAGACGGTTGGCCGGCCGGATTTCGTCGAATACGTCGGCGGTCTGCAGCTACCCAACACCGACAACCCCAACAGCGCCAGCAACCGCATCACGATCAGCAACGTAAACCTCAAGGCGTGGCAGGCCGAGACCTACATGGCGCGCGCCGAATACTACTTCGCCAAGGGCGGGCAGTTGTCGGTGGGCGCGTTCCTGCGCGACTACAAAAACTTCTACGCCGCGGTGGTGACGCGCCCGACGCCGCAATTTCTCCAGGCGTATGGGCTCGATCCGGATATTTTTGGAGACTACGACGTCGCCACGAAATATAATTACGAGGGCAACATCCGCATGACGGGTTTGGAATTCGATTTCCAGCAGCCCCTCACGTTTCTGCCAAACTGGGCGCGCGGCATGCGCTTCTTCGTCAACGCCAGTTCGCAGCGGGCGAAGGACGCGACCGACCAGTTCATCGACATGAGTCCGTTCGTCGCCAGTTGGGGTCTCAGTCTGAACCGTCCGAAATTTAACATCCGTATCAATGAAAACTATCGCGGCCTGCAGCGGCGCGGTCCGGTGGCGGCGGGCACGCGCGGCATCGAGCCCGGCAGCTACACTTATCGCTCCAAGCGGCTCTACATCGACGTGAGCGCGGAGTATTATCTGACCAAGCAACTCGGCGCGTTTATGGCCATCCGTAATCTCAACGACGCTACGGAAGACACCAAAGTCTATGGCCCGAACACGCCGAGCTACGCGAAATTTCGCCAGCGCGACGACTACGCCGCCCTGTGGACCGCCGGCATCAAGGGCTCGTTCTGAGCGCGATGGTTTTGAAGTGAAGACCGCGCGTCGCAGCTGGAAATGAGCCGCGCGCGGAGCGATTGTGATCCCACGGCAGGTGTGGGGTTGCGGGAGTGAGCGAAGTTGTGTCTGGCTA
>JANXLP010000244.1 GCA_025355125.1 Opitutaceae bacterium
GAGCAATACCCCGACCTCAAGGCCAACCAAAACATGATGCAGCTCACCGAAGAGCTCACGTCGACCGAGAACAAAGTCGGCTTCGCCCGCCAAGCCTACAACGACTCCGTCATGGGCTATAACACCGCCCGCGAAATCTTCCCCAACGTGATTTTCGCCGGCATGTTCGGCTTCCTTCCCGCAGAGCTGTTCAAGATCGAAGACCCCACCGAGCGCAACGCGCCGAAGGTTTCCTTCACCTGATTTACAGCTACCAATTCCCGCCCTTGCCGCCGATCAGATCCGCCCTAACCTAAGTCCATGACCTCAACCTATACCGCGATCATTAAACACGACGCCGGCTGGTGGATCGGCTGGATAGAGGAAGTCCCCGGGGTCAACGCCCAGGAAAAAACCAAGGCCGCCCTCCTCGCCTCCCTCCACTCCGTCTTAAAAGAAGCCCTCGCCTTCAACCGCGAGGAAGCCCGAAAAGCCGCCGAGGATAATTTTTCCGAGGAACTCATCACCGTCTGAGCCATGAAGCGGCGTGAGCTGATTCGGCACCTCGCCCAAAACGGCTGCACCCTGATTCGCGAAGGCGGCAACCACTCATGGTGGGGCCACGTGGCCAAGAACCGTCGCTCCGCCGTCCCCCGCCACACCGAGATCAACGACCTTCTCGCCCGGAAAATCTGCAAAGACCTCGACGTGCCCAAACCGTGAACCAGCAATCTCCTGAATTTGTCATCGGCTGGGGCACCCTTGCCCTCATCAACGCCGGACTCGCCCAGTCTAAAAACCGTAGCAGGCTCGTTTGGTTTTTCATCAGCCTTTTTCTCGGACCCCTCGCCACCTTCCTGATTGTGATTCTCGGCTCAGCCGGGCGCTCCTCCTCGGAAAATTAATTGAGCCATGGACTTCTTCGAAGCCCAAGCCCGCGCCAAAAAGCGCACGTCACGGCTTGTTGAGCTCTTCTCGCTCGCCGTCCTCGGCACCATCGCCGCCGGCTACTTCGGCGCCGTCTTCCTGACGCGCCAAATCCCCGACGAAGTCGGCCGCTCCCGCCAGCGCTCCGGCCGCTACTCTCAACCCTCAACTCTCAGCTCTCAACTTTCTGCCTCCCCCTCCCCTTCACTCTGGCAACCCCAGCTCCTCGCCCTCGTTTCCCTCGGCACCCTCGCCGTCATCGGCCTCGCCTCTCTTTATAAATGGCACGAGTTCTCCGCCGGCGGTTCCGCCGTCGCCGAGAGCGTCGGCGGACGCCGCGTCGATCCACACACCACCGATCTCGCCGAACGACGCCTCCTCAACGTCGTCGAGGAAATGGCCCTCGCTTCCGGCGTCCCCATGCCCGCCGTCTTCGTCCTCGACGACGAACCCGCCATCAACGCCTTCGCCGCCGGCCTCTCAACTGCCGATGCCGTCGTCGCCGTCACCCGCGGCACCCTCGAAAAACTCACGCGCGACGAACTCCAGGGCGTCATCGGCCACGAGTTCAGCCACATCCTCAACGGCGACATGCGCCTCAACCTCCGCATCACGTCGCTCATCTTCGGCATCCTCGTCCTCGGCCTCGCCGGCCGCGGCATCCTCTGGTCCCTGCGCGGCTCCCGCTTCAGTTCTTCCCGTGACAGCAAAAACTCCGGCGGCATCCTCATCGCCATCGGCGCCGTCGGCCTCGGCCTCATGGTCATCGGTTACGTCGGCTACTTCTTCGGCCGCCTCATCCAGGCCGCTGTCTCCCGCCAACGCGAATTCCTCGCCGACGCCTCCGCCGTCCAATTCACGCGCAACCCCACCGGTCTCGGCGGCGCCCTTAAAAAAATCGGCGGCCTCGCCCTCGGCTCTTCGCTCCAATCTTCCAAGAGCGCCGCCATCGGCCACTTCTTCTTTGCCCAAAGTTTCCGCTCCAATTTCGGCGGCCTCTGGGCCACGCACCCGCCGCTCGCCGAACGCATCCGCGCCATCGAGCCCACCTTCGACGGCGCCTTCATTGAGCCTCCCCAAGTCATCGACGTCGCCCAAGAATCCTTCGTCACCGCCGGCCTCGCACCCGCAGCTTCCGCCAATCGCCAATCGGCAATCGCCAGTCGCCAATTCTCTCCGGATTCCGCCATCGCCTCCGCCGGCCAACTCACCCCCGCCCTCCTCGCCGACGCCCAGGACCTCCTCGCCTCCCTCCCTCCGCGCCTCCTCACCGCCGCCCGCTCGCCCGCCGAAGCCCCGATTCTCCTCTACGGCCTCCTCCTCGACCCCGACGACGAAGCCACCCAGCGCCGCCAACTCGCGCTCATCGCCAGCCGTGCCGGCGGCGACGCTCTCCACCTCCTCGCAGACCTCGACGTTTCCCTCCGCGAACTCGGCCCCGACCAAAAACTCCCGCTTCTCCAGCTCGCCCTGCCCGCGCTGAAATCCCTCCAGCCCACCGCCCTCGCTCCCTTCTTCGCCATCCTCGACGAGCTCGTCCACGCCGACGGCCGCGTCTCCCCTTTCGAGTTCGCCCTGCAAAAACTCCTCCTGCGTAACCTCGCCGCGAGCCACGCTCCCGCCGCACCCGTCACGCAGATTTATTCCTTCCAAGCCGTCGCGCCCGAGATCGCCGTCGTCCTATCCGTGCTCGCGCACGCGAGCGCCCACGATTCCGCCACCGCCTACGCCGCCGGCGCCGCCCAACTCAAACTCCTCGAAGGCCGCCTCAGCCCGCCCACGACGCGCGCCGATCTCGCCGCGCTCGACGCCGCCCTCGACAAACTCGCCACCGCCAGCGGCCCGATCAAGCAACGCCTCCTCACCGCCGCCGCGCACGTCGTCACCTCCGACGGCGAAATCAACGTCGAAGAATACGAACTTCTCCGCGCCATCGCCGCCGCCCTCGACGTGCCGCTCCCACCACTCGCGCGGTAGGGGCGCCGCAGGCCGGCACCCTCCCGCAGTTCCGAAAATCGTGGCGGCGTGCCCCCCACGCACTTTCATCCGCGACGAAAATTTCCATCGCCGCGCCCCGCGCATTTAAGTTCTCTGCCCCCGCTTCACCCCGCGCGAAACCACCCCTGCTGTCCGGCGTCTTACTCTCCATGCCCCACGACCACCAGGCCCACGATCTCCACCACCCGTGCCACGGCATTTCGACTGATCTCGAGGACTACTTCCTCACCCGCCGCCAGTTCCTCTCCCGCGTCGGCATGGGCGTCGGCGCCCTCGGCCTCGCTTCGCTCATCCCGCAATCCCAACTTCTCGGCGCCCCCACCGCCACCTCCGCCCTCGACCTCGGCCCCAGCCCGCTCACGCCGAAGCCACCGCACTTTCCCGGCAAGGCGAAGTCCATTATCCACATCTTCGCCCAAGGCGCCCCGTCGCACGTGGACACGTGGGACCCCAAGCCCTCCCTAACCCGCCTTAACGGCAAAACCATCACCGACGGCGGCATCGCGATGGGCTCGCCCTTTCAGTTCAAAAAATACGGCAAGTCCGGCCTCGAGGTCAGCGATGTCTTCGCGAAAACCGCCGCGCACGCCGACGATCTCGCCGTCATCCGCTCGATGTGGACCGACATCCCCGCGCACGATGTCGCCACCGTGTTCATGAACACCGGCTCGCTCCGTATTGTGAAGCCCAGCCTCGGCTCTTGGCTCGTTTACGGTCTCGGCACCGAAAACCAAAATCTCCCCGGCTTCATCGCCCTCCGCGACGGTCGCCTCCCCACCGGCGGTGCGGGCAACTACGGCGCCGCGTTCCTCCCCGGCACCTACCAAGGCGCTTCAGTCAACACCACCGCCGCGAGCGTGCAGCAGATGATTCAAAACATCCGCAACGGCTACGTCGCCCCCAAGGAGCAGCGCCGCCAACTCGACTTCGTTCACCAACTCAACGAGGTCCACGCCCAGAATCTCCAGCGCGAGTCCG
Organism: Opitutaceae bacterium; assembly: GCA_025355125.1. Lineage (GTDB taxonomy): Bacteria > Verrucomicrobiota > Verrucomicrobiia > Opitutales > Opitutaceae > Tous-C4FEB. The sequence continues at coordinate 3,883 of JANXLP010000244.1, forward strand.
CCCTCGAAACCCGCGTCCAGTCCTACGAGATCGCCTTCCGCATGCAGACCGAGGCCACCGATGCCTTCGATATTACGAAGGAATCCGAGGCCACCCGCGCCGCCTACGGCAACACCCAGCAGGGCAAACAACTCCTCATCGCCCGCCGCCTCGTCGAGCGCGGCGTCCGCGTCGTCCAAGTCTGGCACAACGGCTGGGACCATCACCAAGACCTCCAGGAAAAACTCTCCGCCAAAGCCGGCGAGATCGACAGCCCGCTCGCCGCTCTCTTCGCCGATCTTAAACAGCGCGGCCTCCTCGACAGCACCCTCGTCGTCTGGGGCGGCGAATTCGGCCGCAAGCCCACCAAGGATAAAAACGGTTACGACAACCCCGGCCGCGATCACAACGCCAAGGCCTTCTCCGTCGTCATGGCCGGCGGTGGCATCAAGGGCGGCACCGTCCACGGCGCGACCGACGAATTCGGCGCCGCCGCCATCACCGACAAAGTCCACGTCCACGACCTGCACGCGACGATGCTCCACTGTCTCGGCCTCGATCACACGAAACTCACCTACCGTTTCAACGGCCGTGATTTCCGCCTCACCGACGTCGCCGGCGAAGTCGTCAAACCCATCCTCGCATGAACGCCCCAATGATCGCTCACCTTGTGGGAGCGTGCTTGCACGCGACTTCGCCTCGGCCCACCCACCGCTCCGCTCGCCCCTCGATCGGGCGCGCCCATGTGCTTGCCGTCGCCGTCTCTCTGTTTCTCCTCCCTCTCGCTCGCGCCCTCCCTCCCCCCACCGCCGCAAAAATCTCCCCTGCTGACCTCACCTTCTTCGAGTCCAAGATCCGCCCCGTCCTCATCGACAACTGCTACAAGTGCCACAGCCACTACGCCGACCGCGTTAAAGGCGGTCTCCTCCTCGACTCCTCGCAAGCTCTGCTCATGGGCGGCGACACCGGTCCCGCGATCATTCCGGGCAAGCCCGGCGAGAGTCTGCTCATCACTGCGATCACCTATAAAGACGACGATCTCCAGATGCCCCCCAAGGGCAAAAAACTTTCCGACGCGCAAATCGCCGACCTCACCGAGTGGGTCCGCCGCGGCGCTCCCGATCCCCGCGCCGTCGCTACTACAAAACCCGGCGCTACTCCGTCCTACGGCGGCGTCGGTAAAAATCACTGGGCCTTCCAGCCCGTGAAGAAACCCGCCGTCCCCGCCGCCGCGACGCCCACCGACGCCGCCTGGATCAAGACGCCCGTGGACAACTTCGTCCTCGCGAAACTCGAAGACCACGGCATGGCCCCCAACGCCCCCGCCGATCGCCGCACCCTCATCCGCCGCGTCACCTTCGATCTCATCGGCCTGCCGCCCACCGAAGCGGAAATCGCCGCCTTCGAATCCGACTCCGCCCGCAATCCGCAATCCGCATACGCCACTCTCGTGGACCGCCTCCTCGCCTCGCCCGCCTACGGCGAACGCTGGGGCCGCTACTGGCTCGATGTCACCCGCTACTCCG
>JANXLP010000537.1 GCA_025355125.1 Opitutaceae bacterium
GCGAGACAAAATGCAACGGCTCGCCACCCGCCCCACGCACCAACGACGCCGTGAGATTGATCCACACGATATGCCCGTCGCGGTGGAAATACCGCTTCTCCATCCGGTAAAATCCCAGCTCCCCGGCGATCAGTTGCGCCACGTAATTCAGGTCCTTCGTCAGGTCCTCGGGATGCGTGATATCTTGGAATGCCTGGCGCAGCAGCGCCGTTTCGCTGTAGCCGAGAATCTCGCACAGCGCCCGGTTCACCCGCAGCCAGCGCCCGTCCAACCCGACGATCGCCATGCCGATGCCGGCAAACTCGAACGCGTTGCGGAAACGCTCCTCGCTGCCGAGCAGCGCTGCCTCGGTGTTTTTGCGATCCGTCACATCCGTTACGAATCCATGCCAGAGCACGCTCCCGTCGCTCTCGCGTGATGCGACCGAGTTCGACAACAGCCAGCGCTCCGTGCCGTCCGCGTAGCGCACCCGATACTCCTGCAGCAACGGCGCCAACGTCACCGCCGACTGCCGCACCGATTCACGCAGCTTCGGCAGATCGTCCGGGTGCAGCATCGCGAGCAGCGGCCCGACGCTCTCCCGCAGATCCTCCGGCGCCAGCCGATAAACCTGCCGGATACCCTCGCTCGCGTAAGGCACCGTCATGCTGCCATCGGGCCGCCGCCGCGTCTGGAAAATCATGCCCGGCACCTGCTCGCCGAGCTTCTTGAACTGCGCCGCCGCCGCCTCGAGCGCGAGCTGGGCCGCCTTGCGGTCCGTGATGTCCTGAAACGCGCCGAACAACTTCACCGCCCTCCCCGCCTCCATCACCACGTTGCCCTGCGCGCGCGCCCAGATCCCCCGGCCTTTCGCCGTGATCAGCGGCAACTCCAGATCCCACGGCGTGCCCTCGGCCATGCCGCGCTCCAGCGCCGCCCGGATGACCGGCTTCGCTTCCGGCGCGTAAAAATTAATCGCCTCATCGAGCGTGGGCATCGTCGCCGGATCGACCTCGAGAATCCGGCGCATCTCCGGCGACCACAGCATGTGCTGCGTGGTCAGATCGGTTTCCCAGCCGCCGATCCTGGCCATCTCGCTCGCCTGCCGCAGCAGCTCGGCCACGCTTTCAAATTCCGCCCGCGCGCGCTTCCGCTCGGTGAGGTCGTGCGCGATGCCCACGAAACCCGCGAGCGCGCCGCGCTCATCGTGCAACGCCGTGATGCTGAGCAGCACGGACAGCGTAGTGCCGTCTTTCCGCACGTAAGTCCATTCGCCGGCCTCGATCTCGCCCGCCCGCGCCCGCGCCATGAACACCTCCATGCCCGGCTCGATTGTGCGCCCCAGCTCGCGCGTCAACTCTGCCGCCTTTGCGATCACTTCGCCCGGCAGGTGCAGCCCGGCGGGCGTCTGCCGGCCCACCATCTCCGCGCGCGTGTAGCCCGACAGGTTTTCCGCGCCCGCATTGAATTCCTGGATCAACCCATCCGGATCGGTCGCGATGATGCTGTAGTTCGTGCCGTCCAGCACCGCCCGCTGCAACCGCCCCACGTGCGCCAGGCTTTCGTTGACCGCGAGCAGTTCGTGCTGCGCCGCCATCCGCGCCCGCTCCGCCCGTCGCAGCGTCCACAGCGCCGCGGCGAAAAACCCCACCGCCACGAGATTTCCAAACAGAATGATCCGGTTCGTCTGATCCGCCGTGCGCCGCAACGCCGCTTCGCCGAGCGCGAGCCGGCGGCGCTCATCCGCCTCCATCGCATTGATGGGTTCGCGTATCTGCACCCCCAGCGACGGCTCCGGGCCCGTCCGGATGAGGTCGATCCCGGCCGCCGAATCCCCCCGCCGGCCCGCCTCGCGCGCCGCCAGCACCAGCCGTAGTTTTTCGCCCACCAGCGCCTCCAGCCGGCCCATCTGCTCCGCCTGCGCGGGATTGCCCCGGTTCAATTCCCGTCCCCGCGCGAGCTCACTCCGAATCGTGGTCTCCACTCGTTTCGCGCCGGCGAGGAACCGCTCATCTCCCGTCAGCAAAAAACCCCGCGTGCCGTTCTCCAACCGCGTCATGCACAGCTCCAGGTAATTGACCGAGGCGATGACCTCCCGGCCGTGCGCCACCTCGTCCGCCAGCCCCCGCTGCTGGTTGTTACTCATGTAGGCCGTCAGGCCCACGACCACGATCACGCCGCCCGCCGTGGTGAAAAACGCCACCGAATAACTCCGCCCCGCCGTCTCCCCCGGCGCGCGCCGCACCGCATCCACCAGCATCAGGCCGGCCGCCGCCGCGAAGCCCACCGCCGTGTGAAACGCCAGTCCCGTGAAACGCCACCACGCCGTGATCGCCTGCAGCCCGGTCAGCTGGCCGTAGAGCGCGAGAAACGCCACCGCCAGCACCACCGCAGCCATCATCACCAACGGCGCCCGCCACGCCGGTCGCAGCACCCTCAGGCAAATCATCAATCCCAACAGCGCAAAACCCACCGCCGCGTTCGGCGACATCCGCCCGTCAAAACCCACCCCCTGGGCAAACTTCCCCGGCTCGTAGCTCACCGTCATAACCCCCAACGGCTCGGCGATAAAATAAATCCCGAGCGTGCCCAACCCCACGAGCAGCACGAGCCCGCCCAAAACCAGGGCACCCCTGCGCCGGTTAAAACCCAGCGCCAGGATCGCTCCGCCCAACAGCACAAAATTCACCGCCGTCGGAAACGCCATCGGCAAACCCTCGCGGGTCACTCTGACCAGCAACGGCCAGCCCGCGAACCGCCCCAACAGCACCGTCAGGCCCAGCAGCAGGTTAAACCCGCCCGCCCACACCCGCCACCGTCGTAGCGAGTCGTCTGGAGTGTCGGTGTTCAATACGGGTGAAACTACGCATCGGCGCACTTCCCACCAGACTTAAGTCTTTGCCAGCAACGCCCTCAGTTCCCCGGCCGTCGTCACCGGCGCCCGGCATGTGAACTCCTCGCACACATAAGCCGTCGCCCGCCCGTCCACCGGCCGCATCTCCGCCAGCCACGGCGCCCGCGCCGCCAGCCAACGCTGACCTTCCCCACCGTCCGCCGCCAACACCACCCGCCGCGGCCCGAGTCGCTCCTGCAAAACCGCCGCCAACGCCCGGAAATCCGCCGCCACCGGATCGCCCGCCAGCACCACATGACGCGGCGGCAGAAACGCCAGCTCCAGCGCACACAACATCTGCGGCAACCCCTGCGGCACCCGCGTCCACTGCGCGCGCAACGCCTCGAGACACCGTCGTCCCCGCTCCGCATACATTCTCCCGGGAGCGCAGGCGCCCCCGCCCGCTCCGGCCTCCGTCTCCCCTGCCATCGCCGCCAGCCGCAGCAGATTCATCGCCGCCACCGACGACGGCGTCGGCTCCGCCCCATCGTAGTCATCCTTGAGCCGCAGCACGATGTCCGCCGCCCCCGCCGCCGAGTTAAAATAACCGCCCTCCGCCGCATCCCAAAAAAGCTCGTCCATCTTCACCTGCAACCGCACCGCCCACTTCAGCCAGCGGATCTCAAACGACGCCTCATACAAATCCAGCAACCCCTGCACGAAGAACGCATAGTCCTCCGCAAACCCCTCGCTCGCCCCGCGCCCCTCCCGCCACGAGCGATACAAGACTCCGCGGGCCTCATCAAACAGCTCCCGCTCCACAAACTCCGCCGCCCGCTTGGCTGCCGCGAGGTAGGGCGCACCCTCCCCCGTAGCCGCGAGCGCCAGCGAGTGGCCCTCGCCCCTCGTAGAGCGGTCCCCATCCCCCGCAGCCGCGAGCGCCAGCGAGTGGCCCTCGCCCCTCGTAGAGCGATCCCCATCCCCCGTAGCCGCGAGCGCCAGCGAGTGGCCCTCGCCCGCACCCCCCAGCACCTGCTGCCCCCGCGCCAACGCCGAGATCATCAGCCCGTTCCAAGCCGTAATCACCTTGTCATCGAGCAACGGCCGCGGCCGCGCCGCCCGCACCGCCTTCAACTTCGCCAGCGCCGCCCGCAGCCGCTCGCTCGCCTGCTCCGTCGTGAGTCCCGCCGCCCGAGCCGACTCCGCCAACGGCCGCACCTGCTGCAAAATGTTCTTCCCGGTGAACTCGCCCTGCGGATCGAGCTCCGCCGGCACATTCCCCTCCGCCTTCACGCCGAAGTGCCCGCCAAAAAACTCCGCATCCGCCCCCAACACCGCCGCGAGCTCCACCTGCGTCCACACATAGAATGCGCCCTCCGCGTGCTCGCCGTCAGTCGCGCCGGGCACGGTGCTGTCGGCATCTTCAGCCGATAAAAATCCACCGTGGTTTCCCGTGAGCTGCTCGGCGACGTAATCAAAAATATCCCGCGCGATCCACGCATAGCGCTCGTCGCCACTCGCCTGCTTCATCTCCAGAGCATTCACCGCGATCTGCGCCTGGTCGTAGAGCATCTTTTCAAAATGCGGCACGAACCACGCCTCATCGACCGAGTAGCGGTGAAACCCGCCGCCCACGTGATCGTGAATTCCGCCCTGCGCCATCTTCCGCAGCGTTTGCCCCGCCATATCGACCGCCGCGCGCCCCAGCTCCGATTCGATGCCCTGCTGCGCCGCACAGCGAAAAAGAAACGCCAGATTGCTCGCCCGCGGAAATTTCGGCGCCCCGCCGAACCCGCCGTTCTCCCCGTCAAACGCCTCAAAATAATATTGAAATCCCCCTTCAAACGCCGCCCCCGCCGCCTCCGCCAAGCCTCCGCCTTCTGGGCTCTCTGCTTTCCGCTCTGCGCTCTCCGCCCGCGCGCTCAACACCCCGATGATCCGCTCCCCCTCCGCCACCAGCTTCGCCCGCTCCTCGCGCCAACCGCGCGCCACCGCCCGCAGCAACGACGAAAACCCCGCGCGCCCCGGCCGGTCCTGCGGCGGAAAATACGTGCCGCCGAAAAACGGTTTCAGCTCCGGCGTCAGCCACGCGCTCAACGGCCAGCCGCCGTGCCCCGTCAGCGCCTGCACGTAGGCCATGTAAACCTTGTCCACGTCCGGCCGCTCCTCGCGGTCCACTTTGATCGCGACAAAATGCTCGTTCAAAATCACCGCCACCGCCGGGTCCTCAAACGACTCATGCGCCATCACGTGACACCAATGACACGTCGCATACCCGATGCTCAAAAAGATCGGCTTCTCCTCCGCGCGCGCCTTCGCAAACGCCGCCTCACCCCACGGCAACCAGTCCACGGGATTGTCCGCATGCTGGCGGAGATACGGCGACTTTTCGTGAGCGAGCGCGTTGGACATCCCGCGACGGAAACCCATTCCCCCGCCGGCGCAACGCCGTCCTAACATCCCCTGCTATCGCTTCAAGGTGGGCCGTGCGCTCCGCCGCGCGGCCAGTCAGTCTTTTCGCCCCCGCCGCAGCCCCTCGCCCTGAAAATCGGACGCTCAACTCTCAACTCTCAACTCTCAGCTCTCAGCCCGCTCCCCGCCGCCTTCCCATCCCGCCCTCTCTCCGCCGCCCCCACCGCAGCGCCGCGCGCATCAATCACCTTTAAATGGCGGGCACGGCGGACCGCGAAACACCCAGATGAGAAACAGCACCGCTGCCACGGCAAAACTACCCAGCACGAAAAGCATAAGCCCACCTAGCAGCCTGTCGGACTTAGGCCGTTCAAGGCGTTTGCAGCTCGATATTTGATCTTTTTGAAAAATATTTTCGCGAATATCGCACGGTGGATGCCTT